>JBDSAB010000276.1:0-3036 GCA_039922395.1 Caldimonas sp. | reverse complement strand
CCTTCATGAGCCCTGACATCTCCGGCGACGAGGCGCCCAGTACCGTGACGTCCCCAGCCTCGGTCGCCGTCCCGGCCGATGTCGGGTCTGCCGGCAGCCCGCTGTACCTGATCGAGCGCGACGGCCTGGACCATCTCTTGCCCGGATTGCTGTGGTCGGCCGACGCCGGCTTCGGGCTCCGCTGGGCCAACCAGGGTTTCATCGCCTACACCGGCCGCGCCTTGAGCGAACTGCTCGGTCCCGGCTGGATCGACTGCGTGCACCCGGAAGACCGCGAGCGCGGTATCGGCATCTTCACGACCAGCCAGCAGGCCGGACTGCCGTTCAGCATGGACCTGCGGCTGCGGCGCCAGGATGGCGAGTACCGCTGCATGCTGGTGCAGGCGGCACCCTGCGGCGATTGTTACGGCGCGGTGGCGGTCGACATCCACGAGCGCAACCGGATGGAGATCGAACTCGCCGAGCACACCGAGGCACGGCGTCGCAACGATCTGCGCCAGGGTCACTTCCTGGCCTCGCTGTCGCACGAACTTCGCGGCCCGCTCGCGCCGATCGCCAATGCCGCGAGCGTATTGCGCACGCTGGAGGCCGACAACCCCACGCTGCTGCGGCTGCGCGAGATCCTCGAGCGACAGGTCGCGCGAATTCGACGCGTGCTGGACGACCTGGTCGACATCACGCAGGCCTTGCAGGGCGAACTGTCGATGGTGCGCAGACCGGTGTCGTCGAACGAGGTGCTGGAGCTCGCACTGGCCCACAGCCAGCCCCAATTCGACGCGCGCGCACAGCAGGTCGCCTTGAAGCTGCCGGCGCGCCCGGCCATGCTCGAAGGCGACTCGGTGCGCCTGTCGCAGATGGTCGGCTGCCTGCTCGCCAATGCTTCGCGCTATAGCCCGGAGGGCAGCACGATCGACGTCGATGTGGGAGTCGACGACGAGCGGCTGCGCATCGGGGTCAAGGACACGGGCCGCGGCATCGGTGCAAGCTTCCTGCCACACGTCTTCGACCTGTTCGCCCAGGAGACGCACGAACACAAGAGCGGTCTGGGGATGGGGCTCACGCTCGCCCGGCGCATCGCCCTGCACCACGGCGGCACGATTTCGGCGCGCAGCGCCGGACCCGGGTTGGGCTCGGAGTTCACTGTGACGCTGCCGCTGGACGCGCGCATCGAGCCCCGCGCCGCGGCGACGAAGCGGACGGCCGCGCGCAGGGCGACGGAGATCGGTGCCGACCGCTGATCGTTCGCGCAACGTGGGAGGTCAGCCACGCAGCTCGAGCGGCGCGAAGTCGCTGGAAGCGGCGTCCTCGGGCGACGGGCCGTCGGCGGAATACTCTTTCAGCCGGTTGTATAGCGTCTTGAGGCTGATGCCGAGCGTGGCCGCCGTCTTTTCCTTGTGCCGGCCGAGATGCTGCAGAGTGGCCAAGGTCACCTGGCGCTCGATCTCGGCGAGGGTCGTGCCGACACGCACCGTGATCGCCGGCGCGCCTGACGAAGCGACCGTCGCGGCCTGCGGCGCCGCCGGCAGGCATTCGTCGACGATCGTCGGACCGTTCGCCATCACGTACGCGCGGTAGACGATGTTGCGCAGCTCGCGCACGTTGCCGGGCCATGCGTGCGACGCGAGCCGGGCCAGCGCCTCGGGAGCGAAACGCTTGACCTCGCCCTCGCGCTGCGAGATCTGGTCGAGGAAGTGCTCGGCGATCAGCGGAATGTCATCGGCCCGCTCGCGCAGCGCGGGCAGGTGGATCGGGAACACATTGAGCCGATAGAGCAGGTCTTCGCGCAGCTTGCCGGAGCTCACGGCCTGCATCGGGTTGCGGTTGGTCGCGGCGAGGATCCGAACATCGGTCTCCTGCACCTGGGTCGAGCCGACGCGCATGAAGGTGCCCGTCTCGAGGACGCGCAGCAGCTTGACCTGCAGGTCGAGCGGCATCTCGGTGATCTCGTCGAGGAACAGCGTGCCGCCGCTGGTGCGCTCGAAAAAGCCGATGTGCTGGCGGTCGGCGCCGGTGAAACTGCCCTTCTCGTGGCCGAAGATCTCGCTCTCGATCAGATGCGGTGAAATGGCGCCGCAGTTGACTGCGAAGAACGGCCGCGCGCGCCGCCGGCTCAGGTCGTGGACGGTCTTGGCGACGACCTCCTTGCCGGTGCCACTCTCACCGGTCAGGAAGACCGTCACCGCCGTGCCGGAGACGCGCAGGATCTGCTGATAGACCCGCCGCATCGAGGCCGACCGGCCCCAGAGCTGGCCGAAGTGGCCCTGTTCCTCGAGGCTCTTTTCGAGATCGTCGGCCTCCGCCTTCAGCGCCGACGGCTTGGTCAGCCGGGACAGTACGCCCTGCAGCTGCTTCAGGCTCATCGGCTTGACGAGGTAGTCGGCCGCGCCGAGGCGCAGGGCCTGGATCGATGTGTCGAGGCTGGCGTGGCCGGTGATCAGGACGACCTCGGTGTTCGGCAGCACCTTCGCATCGTTGAACAGCTCCATGCCGCTGCCGTCGGGCAGCACCAGGTCGAGCAGCACGATGTCGGGCTCCTGCAGCGACATCTGACGGCGCGCATCGCGCAGCGAGCCCGCGGTGGCGACCGTGAAGCCTTCGTTGGCGATCAGCATCGCCATCGTCTCCGCGGAATCCGAATCGTCGTCAACGACGAGCGCGTGCGACATGCATCCCTCTTGTTCGACTGTTCACCACCCACCCGCGAACGGGATCGCCATTCTCGCCCGGGATCGCTTCATACATCCCATGTCCCGGCATCCGGCTCGGGAGAACCGAGCGCCCGAGCCGCGTTGTACCAAATTCAGGCAGCGCGCATTTTTTCGAGCCGGCTTGTCGCTGGCGGCAGCCGCCGTCTTGCCTTTCGCCACCGTTCGCCCTCGGGCGGAAGACGGCTCTTCGGCGTCCCCTTCGCTTGCTTCGCCCCACCGCGGGCGCCGGAAACGATCCTAGGCAGCGCACCTTGTGCGGACAACCGCGAGAGAGCGTTTTCCGCTGTCGGAAAGAGCCTACGGCGGCCCGTGCGCGCGAGTGCGGGGG
>JBDSAB010000275.1:0-8208 GCA_039922395.1 Caldimonas sp. | reverse complement strand
GCGCCGCCGAGCACCGACAACGCGGTCAGGTCGATGCCGACTGCCGACAGCGCGAGCAGCAGGCCGACGAACAGCAGCAGCGCGCGCACGATGTTGGCGGCCATCTTGCGGATCGACAGATCGGCGCCGGGCTTGCTCAGGAGCTTGCGTTCGATCGCCGCTGAAACCCAGAGCGCGAGCACCAGCACGACGCCCGCGGTCAGCGTGCCTTCGACGACGTTGCGCAACGTGAGCGGCGTCGCGCCGATCTTCCAGCGCACGTCGTCCATCGCGTCGAGCATCAACGGGAAGATGCCGGTGATCCACAGGATCACCGCGATCCAGGCGCCCCACGAAATGCTGCGCTCGACGACGCGGACCCACGGCGTGTTCGGGAAGGTCGCGCCGAGGACCCGCACGCTGAGCCGGATCACGACCAGCGAGACCAGGATCGGGATCGCGAGCCGGAAGACGGCCGCCTGCATGAAGCTTTCGAAGGCGACGCGGGCGCCGAACGCGAGGCCGAGCGCGAGCACCGGGAACAGCACGCCGTCGATGATCCGGTCGCCGAACCAGACCGATGCGACGTGGAGCTTGCGACCGCGCAGCACGCGAACGATCAGCCAGGCGGCGAGCAGGCAGCCGGCGAGCACGCCGGCCTCGGCAAGCGCGGCAGGCTGCGCGAGCGCGTGCAGCAGCTCGTTCAGCTCGTGGCCGTCGAGCGTCCTCACGTCGTCGGTCGCTTCAGGCCGGGCTCCTGCGTCGATTCAGACACCGGCAAGCACGCGCAGATGGGCGGCGACGCTGCGCGCGAGTGCGTCGAGGTTGTAGCCGCCCTCGAGGCACGAGACGATGCGGCCCTTCGCATGGCGAGCGGCCACCGCCTTGATCTGCTCGGTCATCCAGGCGTAGTCGGCCTCGACCAGGCCGAGCTGGCCGAGGTCGTCGTCGCGATGCGCATCGAAGCCGGCCGAGATGAAGATCATCTGCGGACGGAAGGCCTCGAGGCGCGGCATCCAGTTCGCCTCGATCAGCTCGCGCACCGCCGGACCGCGCGTGTACGGCGCGATCGGCAGGTTGACCATGTTGGTGCCCATCGGCACGCCACCGCTGTACGGATAGAGCGGGTGCTGGAAGATGCTGACCATCAGCACGCGCTCGTCGTTGGCGATGATGTCTTCGGTGCCGTTGCCGTGATGGACGTCGAAGTCGACGATCGCGACGCGCTCCAAGCCGCGCACGTCGAGCGCGTGACGCGCGGCGACCGCGACGTTGTTGAAGAAGCAGAACCCCATCGCCGATTCGCGCGTCGCGTGATGGCCGGGCGGCCGCACCGAGCAGAACGCGTTCTCGGCCGTGCCGTCGATCACGGCGTCGGTCGCCGCGACGGCGGCGCCGGCCGCGCGCATCACGGCGACGAGGCTGCCCGGACTCGCGATCGTGTCGGGGTCGAGCGCGCACGGCTGGCCCGAGCTGCTGACCTGGTCGAGCAGATCGCTCAGCTCGGCGACGTAGCCGCTGCTGTGGGCGAGGGCCAGGTCGGACAGTGCGACCAGCGGCGCCTCGCGTCGATCGAGCGCGATGTCCACGCCCTTGGCGAGCAGGTAGTCGTCGATCGCATCGAGCCGCTGCGGACACTCGGGATGACCGCGGCCCATGTCGTGGCGGCGGCAATCGGGGTGGCTGTAGAACGCCGTCGTCATGTCCCAGGGACTTTCATTGTTTTCGAGTAAGGTGCCTGCATGAGCAAACCCCTGGCGGCCCGGTTGACCGAACTCGTCGGCCAGATTAGCACGATCATCGTCGGCAAGCGCCCGCAGATCGAGGACTGCGTGGCCTGTCTGCTGGCCGGCGGCCACCTGCTGATCGAGGACGTTCCGGGGGTCGGCAAGACGACCCTCGCGCATGCGCTGGCGGTCTCGCTCGGGTTGCGCTTTTCGCGCACGCAGTTTACCGCCGACCTGATGCCGTCCGACCTGATCGGGGTCAGCGTCTACGAGCGCAGCAAGGAAGCATTCGTGTTCCATCCGGGGCCGGTGTTCGCCCAGGTGCTGCTTGCCGACGAGATCAACCGGGCGGGTCCGAAGACGCAGAGCGCACTGCTCGAGGCGATGGAGGAACAGCAGGTCACGGTCGAAGGCGAGACCCGCCCGCTGCCGCGCCCTTTCTTCGTGATCGCGACCCAGAACCCGACCGACCAGCTCGGCACCTATCCGCTGCCCGAATCGCAGCTCGACCGCTTCCTGATGTGCATCACGCTCGGCTATCCGGACCATGCCAGCGAGCGCGAACTGCTTGCCGGCGCCGACCGGCGCGAGGCGATCACCCGCCTGCGCGCGGTGATGTCGCCGGACGAGCTGATGGCCGCGCAGGCGGTGGTGCAGCGGGTGCATGCCTCCGATGCGCTGCTCGACTATCTGCAGGCGCTGATCAAGGCGACCCGCTCCGGCGCCTGGTTCGTCGAAGGGCTGAGCCCGCGTGCCGGCATCGGCGTGCTGCGTGCGGCGCGCGCACGCGCGCTGCTCGATGAACGCGACTACGTCGCGCCGGACGACGTGCAGTACGTGCTGCCGCAGACCATCGCCCACCGGCTGGTGCCGATCGCCGGCGCCGGCCGCGGCCGCGTCGAGCAGGTCCGCGCGATGATCCAGGCGGTGCCGCTCCCGTGAGCTTCGTTCAATGGCTCGCACCGCTGAACGCGTGCCGCGGCCGCGGCCCGATGACATGGCATCGCTCGCCGCTGCGCTGAACCCGGCTGCGCTGGTCCGGAGCCGGTTTCGGGCCTGGCTGCAGGCGCGCCTGCCGCGCAACGACACCTTGCTGCTGACGCAGGGCAACATCTACATCCTGCCGACCCGGGCCGGCTTCATGTTCGGCCTGACCTTGCTGGTGCTGCTGGTCGCCTCGGTCAACTACCAGCTCAACCTCGGCTACGTGCTGACCTTCCTGCTCGCCGGCAGCGGGGTCGTCTCGATGCACCTGACGCACGCGACCTTGCGCGGCCTGACCTTGCATTTGAAGCCGGTCGCGCCGGTCTTCGCCGAGAGTGCGGCGGTGCTCGACGTCGTGCTGACCGCGCCGGCCACGGCGCGCTTCGGCATCGGCCTGAAGATCGTCTCGACGTCCGGGTCGACCTTGGCCTGGACCAACGTGCCGGGCGGCGGACAGTCGACGGTGCAGATCAGCTTCGTGCCGGGCGCGCGCGGCCTGCACGACGTCCCGGCGCTGTCGGCCGAGACGCGGTTCCCGCTCGGCCTGTTCCGCGCCTGGACGGTGTGGCGACCGGCGGCCCGGCTGCTGGTCTATCCGAAAGTCGAACGCGATGCGCCGCGGCCGCCGGCCGCGCGGCCGGTGCCCGGCGGACCGAGCCAGAGCCGCAGCGCCGACGGCGGCGAGATCGAGGGCGTGCGCGCCTACCGGCGCGGCGACCCGCTGAAGCTGATCGCGTGGAAGAAGGCCGCGAAGGCGTTCGACACGGGCGGCGAGCTGATCAGCCGCGACACCAGTGCATCGGCGCGCCAGGAGCTCTGGCTCGACTGGGCCGCCTGTTCGGGTCTGGCTCCCGAGGACCGGCTCTCCCGTCTCGCCGCCTGGACGCTCGCGGCCCATCGCGCCGGTGCCGACTACGGCCTGCGCCTGCCCGGCCTCGAGCTCGCGCCGGCCGACGGCGACGCGCAACGGCGGCGCAGCCTGGAGGCGCTCGCACTGTGGCGTTAGCGACGCGGCAGGCCGAGCGCCGGGCCTCTCCCGAGCCGGCTCGCTCTTCCTCGGAGGGCCGGCCGTCGTATCACACCGTGGCACCGACCGGGCTGCGGGCCGAGCGCCGGGCCGCTCCCAAGCCGGCCCGCGCCCCCTCGGGGGGCCGGCCGCCGTACCCGGCGGACGGGGGGCTCCAGTGATCCTGCCGCGGTGGCCGGGCTGGCGTCACCTGCCGCGCGAATCGCGCGACACGCTGTTCCTGCTCGGTGTGATCGCGTGGACCGTGCTGCCGCATGTCTCGCATCTGCCGGAGTGGTGCGTCGCGCTGACGTCGATCGTGCTGCTCTGGCGCGCGGCACTCGCATTGACCTCCGGGGCCTTGCCGGGACGCTGGATCCTGATCGCGGTGCTCGCGGTCGCGGCCGGGCTGACGCTCTGGTCCTACCGGACCTTGCTCGGCAAGGAGCCGGGCATCACGCTCGCGGTCGTGCTGATGGCGCTGAAGACGCTCGAGCTGCGCGCACGCCGCGATGCGTTCGTCGTCTTCTTCCTCGGCTTCTTCCTGATCCTGACCCACTTTCTCTATTCGCAGACCTTGCTGGTGGCGGTTGCGATGCTGGTCTCGGTCTGGGGGCTGATGACGGCGCTGGTGCTGGCCCACATGCCGGTCGGTCAGCCGAGCCTGCGCCAGGCCTCCTGGCTGGCAGCGCGCACCGCCTTGCTCGGCGCGCCGATCATGGCGCTGCTGTTCGTGCTGTTCCCGCGCATCGGCCCGCTGTGGGGCGTGCCGCAGGACGGCATCTCGACGACCGGCCTGTCGAACAGCCTGAAGCTCGGCTCGGTCGCCGAGGTCGCGCAGGACGACAGCATCGCGCTGCGGATGCGCTTCGACGGCACACCGCCGCCCCCGCAGTCGATGTACCTGCGCGGTCCCGTGCTGTCGCGCTTCGACGGCACCGAGTGGCGTCCGGCGACGCCGCGGCCGGGCGCGCCCGCGGCGATGTCGCTCGAGTCGGTCGCGAACCTCCGCGTCGCCGGCCAGCCGCTGCACTACGAGATCACGCTCGAGCCGCTGCGGCTGTCGACGATCCCGCTGCTCGAGGCGACGGTGAGCCCGCCGCGGATCGAGAGCTACGGCGTCGCCGCGCGCGAGGAGCTGGTCTGGATCGCCGACCGGCCGATCTTCGAGCGCGTCCGCTTCGAGGCCGATGCCTATGCCGAATTTCGCCATGGCCCGATCCGGCCGACCGAAGCGCTGGCCCAGTTCCGCGAACTGCCGTCGGGCTACAACCCGCGCACGGTGGAGTGGGCGCAAGGCTTCGCGCGCGACAACGCCTTCGATGCCAACGATCCGGCCCGGCTCGTGCGCGCGCTGCTGCAGCACATCCGCACCGGCAACTACAGCTACACGCTGGTGCCCGGCACCTACGGCATCAACGCAATCGACGAGTTCTGGCTCGACCAGCGCGAGGGGTTCTGCGAACACTACGCTGCGTCGTTCGTCGTGATCCTGCGGGCGATCGGCGTGCCGGCGCGGATCGTGACCGGTTACCAGGGCGCTGAAGGCATCCCGGTCGACGGCTACTACATCGTGCGGCAGAGCTCGGCACATGCGTGGGCCGAGTACTGGCAGCGCGGCATCGGCTGGGTCCGCGCCGATCCGACCGCTGCGGTCGCGCCGGACCGCATCAACGGCAGCCGGCGTCTGGTGCCGCAGCCGAGTCTGGTCGCGGGCGCGATCGCCAGCATGAGTCCGGAACTGCTCGCCCAACTCCGCGCAAACTGGGAGACCTTGAACAACCGCTGGAACCAGTGGGTGCTGAGCTACTCGCGTGGTCAGCAACTGAACCTGCTGAAGAACATCGGCTTCAAGTCGCCGTCGTGGGAGGACCTGACCTTGCTGCTGATCGGCGTGCTCAGCGCCTTTGCGCTCGGCGGCGCGGCCTGGGCCTGGTACGACCGCCACCGGATCGATCCATGGACGCGGCAGATGGACCAGCTCCGGCGCAGCCTGCAGTCGATCGGCGTCGACGCGGCTCCGCACGAGCCGCCGCGCACGTTGGCGGAACGGTTGCGCTCGCGTCTCGACGCGCGCGCCGGTCCGTTGACGGCGCTGCTCGATGCGCTTGAACGCCAACGCTATGCGCCTGGTGGCGCGACTCGGCCCGACCCGGGCCTGACGCGGCGCTTCAAGGCGGAAGCGCGCCGCCTGCGCACGGCGCGGCAGGGATAATTCGCCCGTTCGCTCGGCGTCTTCGCCGCTGCGCCAACCTGTCCGCTGATGCCCCGCACCTTCATTCCCGCCGCCGCCATCCTGCTCGCGGCACTCGCCGTCGCCGCCGTGCCGACCGGCGCCTTGGCAGCGAAGAAGAAAACCCGCAAGGTCGCGTTGCAAGCCGATCCCGCTGCCGATGCCGCAACCTACGGACGGCGCGACGACGTGATGCAGTTCGGCACCGACATCGCGGCGCGCCACGGCTTCGATGCCGGCTGGGTACGCGACGCGCTCGCACAGGCGCGGATGGTGCCGAGCGTCGCCCGCTTCATCATGCCGCCGCCGTCGGGCACGCCGAAGAACTGGGCCGCCTACCGCGCGCGCTTCGTCGAACCGACGCGCATCCGCGCCGGCGCCGCGTTCTGGCGCGCCAATGAAAAGTGGCTGGCGCAGGCCGAGGAAACCTTCGGCGTACCCGCCGAGATCGTGGTCGGCATCGTCGGCGTCGAGACGATCTACGGCCAGCAGATGGGCAACTTCCGCCTGCTCGACGCGCTCTCCACACTGGCGTTCGACTTTCCGACCGGGCGCAAGGACCGCAGCGCGTTCTTTCGCGAAGAGCTCGAGGCGCTGTTCGTGCTGTGCCGCAGCGAGGGCATCGACCCGCTCGCGCTAAGGGGCAGCTACGCCGGCGCCTTCGGCATGCCACAGTTCATGCCGTCGAGCTTCAACCGCTACGCCGTCGACCTCGACGGCGACGGCCATGTCGACCTCCATCGCAATCCGGCCGACGTGATCGGCAGCGTCGCGAACTACCTCGCGACGTTCGGCTGGAAGACCGGGCTGCCGACCCGCTTCGAAGTCGTTCCGCCGACCGACCCGGTGGCCAAGGCGCGCCTGCTCGCGCCCGACATCGTTCCCGAGTTCAGCCCGTCAGAGTTCGCGGCGGCCGGCGCACGCCTCAGCGACGCCGGCCTCGCGGCCGACAGCAAGCTCGCGCTGGTCGAGCTCGAGAACGGCGACGGCGCGCCGAGCTACGTGGCCGGCACGACCAACTTCTACGCGATCACGCGCTACAACTGGTCGAGCTACTACGCGCTCGCGGTGATCGAGCTGGGCGAAGCGGTCGCGCGCGAACGCGCGAGCGTCGCGCGCTGAGCCGCCCGACGGCTCGCGCTTCACACCAAGGCCCAATCGCAGGGACGGTCGGCGGCTGCGCAGACGCGGGACAACGGCATCGTCAATGCCGGCACCGGTGCGAATGCCGCCGGCGCTTCGAGCGCGGAGCCGCTGCGCAGGCAGGCCTCGATCCACTCGTTGAGCTGCGGATCGCCGGGCAGTCCCTCGCGCACCTCGAGACCGCGCTGCAGATCCCAGCTCGAATCGAACCAGCCCGGACCGCGCTGGCAATCGTCGGCGTCATCGAGCGTCGCTTCGACCGCGGGCAGCAGCATCTCGCGAACGACATCGGCAGGACGGGCGCGCGTGCGGCGGAAGGTGTGCGACAGGGCGGTGGTGAAGCGGGCCATTTCGTGTCTCCGAGGGGTGAATCGATGAGACAGAGTCTGGTCGTCGATGCAGTTCGGCGACATCCCGCGGAGGGCGGCTGCGGGGTGGAAGCGCGGCGCCTCCGAGGGTGGCCCCCGGTCGGGAGGCTCCAATGGGGGAGCCTTGGAGGGATGAAGCGGAAAACCCTCCGAAGTGCCTGTCGGCGCAATCGGAGATCAACCCGTGGCGCGACTTCTCCGGCGCCAGCAACCCTAGTCTGGAATGACGCTCACTTCGACGGTCATGCGCTGGCTGCGGCCGCCGAGCAGCACGCCGCGCAGCGGCACCGCATCGGCGAAGTCGGCGCCCCAGGCCAGCGTGATGTAGCGCTGGTCGGGAATGCGGTTGTTGGTCGGGTCGAACTCGACCCAGCCGTGACCGGGCGCGTAGGCCGCGACCCAGGCATGCGACGCATCGGCGCCGAGCAGGCGCGGCCGCCCGGGGGGCGGGTCGGTCAGCAGGTAGCCCGACATGTAGCGCGCCGGCAAGCCATGGCCGCGCAGGCAACCGAGCATCAGGTGCGCGAAGTCCTGGCAGACGCCGCTGCGCTGGTACAGGACTTCGTCGATCGAGGTGCTGACCGTCGTCGAGCCGGGCTCGAACTCGAAGTCCGCGTGGATGCGATGCATCAGGTCGGACGTCGCCTCGAGCCAGTCGCGGCCGCGCGCGAACGAGGCCGCCGCATAAAGGCCGGCCGCGTCGAACGACGGCACGAGCCGGGTCGGCTCGGTCATGCGGGCCGGCAGCAGATCGTCCTGCGCCGGATC
>JBDSAB010000274.1:0-18984 GCA_039922395.1 Caldimonas sp. | reverse complement strand
CCATCTTCTTGCCAGTGAGGTCGGCCGGTGTCTTGATGCCCGACTTCTTCAGCGCCAGCACCGCGGCCGGCGTGTTGTTGTAGACCATCATCAACGCGACCGGCTTGTTCGGCGCGGTCGGGTTGTTGGCGTGGAACTCCATCAGCGCCGACATGTCGGCGAATCCCATGTCGTAGGCGCCCGAGGCGACCCGCGTGATCGTGCCGCCCGAGCCGTTGCCGGCGTCGACCGTGACGTTGAGCTTCTCGTCCTTGAAGTAGCCCTTGGCGGCCGGCAACGTGAAGAGCGCGGCCGGGCCCTCGAAGCGCCAGTCGAGCTGGAAGCGGATCGGAGTCTCCTGGGCGAGGGCGGGAGCGATCGATCCGGCAAGGATCGACGCGAACAGCGCGGCCGCAGCGAAGGCGCGGCGGCGGGAGGGCAGATTCATGGGCAGGAAGCTCCGTGGTGATGGGCGGTGAACACAGCACCGGACCGATGCAAATTCTGTGCGCACCGAACGGGTGCTTGGATGGAGTCGAACCCGAGGGTTCGCCACGCCCCCCATTCTCGGGGGTCGGGTGCTTCTCGCGGACGCCACCGATATCAGGGGTTCGGGCGCGATGGTAGGGTCGTCCGATCACAGCTCCATCCCATCGAGGCCCCATGAAACGTTCGTCTTTCCGCCACCTGATTTCGGCTGCCGTCGTGGCCCTGGCCGCCGGCGCCGTCGCCCCGGTCGAAGCCGCGGCCTACAGCAGCGTCGTCATCTTCGGCGACAGCCTGTCCGACAACGGCAACAACGCCCTCGCCGGCCTGTACGACCCGTCTCAGGTGGTGACCGGCAACACGTATGTGCCGAGTGCGACCTACGCACCGGCCATGACATATACCAACGGGCCGGTCTGGGCCACCTACTTCGGCAGCCTGCTCGGCGTGCCGATCCTTCCTTCCCTGGCCGGTGGCACCGACTTCGCGTTCGGCGGCGCCACCACCGGTACCCCGGGATCGGGCCCCGGCGGCTTTCCGTACAGCCTGCTGACGCAGACGGCGCAGTACCTCGGCGCGACCGGCAATGTCGCCTCGCCGAGCGCGCTGTACGTCGTGGCGGGTGGCGGCAACAACGCCCGCGCGGCGCTGGGCGCCGTGGCCGGCGGTGCCGATCCGGCGGCGACCGCCGCGGCCACCGCGGCGTCGTTCGCGAGCGACGTCGGCTCGATCGTCGACCAGCTGCAAGCTGCAGGTGCCCAGCACATCATCGTCTGGAACACGCCGAACCTCGGCATCACGCCAGCCGTCACGGCGGCCGGCGCGTCAGGATTCGGCTCGTTCCTCGCCGGCCTCATGAATGGCGCGCTCACGGCGCGGTTGACCGGTGAAGCCGGCGTCTCGATCCTCGACGTCTTCGGCATCGGCACCGCGATCGCCGCCAATCCGGCGGCTTTCGGCTTCACCAACATCACCGACGCGTGCGGCGCAGTGGCCGGCGCCGACTGCAGCAAGTACACCTACTGGGACGGCATTCACCCGACCACGGCCGTGCACGCCGCCGTGGCCAACGCGATGTTCGCGGCGGCGATCCCTGAGCCCGAGACCTACGCATTGTTCGCAGCCGGGCTGGCGGTGGTGGCCTGGCGGAGCAAGGCCCGCGCGCGCACCTTGCGCGGCTAGCCCAGCAGCTCGAACAGCGTGCGCGCGACCACCTTGGTCGCGCCGCGCAGGTCCTCGAGCACAAGGTGCTCGTCGGCCCGCTTGGCATTCGATTCGAACACCGTGCGCGGACCGGCGCCGTAGATCGCGGCCGGCACGCCCGCCTCGCCGTACAGGCGCACGTCGGTGTAGAGCGGCGTTCCCGAGGTCGGGATCGGCTCGCCGAAGACCGCTTCGCCATGGCGCTGCAGCGCCTCGACCAGCGGTCGATTGCCGGGCAGCGGCTTCAGTGCGTTGGCCAGCAGCAGCCGCTTGATGTCGACCTGGATGCCGGGGACCGTGGCAGCGGCGTCGGCGATGACCGTGCGGATCGTCGCTTCGACCTCGACCGGGTCTTCTTCCGGGATCATCCGGCGGTCGAGCTTGAAGACCACCTTGCCCGGGACGACGTTGGTATTCGTGCCGCCCTCGATCCGCCCGACGTTCAGGTACGGGTGGGTGATGCCCTCGACCTTCGACGTGACCTGCCGGTACAGCGTGTTCTGCGCATAGAGCGCGTTCAGGATCGCGACCGCGCCCTGCAGCGCGTCGATGCCGGTGCTCGGGATCGCTGCGTGCGCCATCTTGCCGTGCACCGTCACTTCCATCTGCAGGCAGCCGTTGTGCGCGGTGACGACCTGGTAGCTGAAGCCGGCGGCGAGCAGCAGGTCCGGCTTGGTCAGCCCGTGGCGGAGCAGCCAGCCCGGGCCGAGCTCGCCGCCGAATTCCTCGTCGTAGGTGAAATGCAGCTCGACCGCGCCCTTCAGCGGCAGCTTCAGGGCCTCGAGCGCGCGCAACGCAAACGTGTAGGTCGCGAAGTCGCTCTTGCTGACTGCCGAGGCGCGGCCGTACAGCTTGCCGTCGGCGACTTCGCCGCCGTACGGGTCGTGGGTCCAGCCGTCACCCGGCGGCACGACGTCGCCGTGCGCGTTGAGGGCGATCGTCGGGCCGTCGCCGTGGCGGCGCCGCACGATCAGGTTGGTCAGCGAGCCGAGCCCGTAGGCCGCGACCTCGTCGGCCGGCACCGGGTGCGCTTCGGCGACGAGGCCGAACTCAGCGAGCAGTTCGGCGGTGCGCTCCGCATGCGGCGCGTTGCGGCCCGGCGGGGTGTCGGTCGGCACCTGCACCAAGGCCTGCAGGAAGCGGACTTCCTCGGCGAAGTGCGCGTCGACCCAGCGGTCGAGTTGTTCGTACGGAGTGGTCATGCGGTGTCGAGGGAGTCGGGTGCGCCCGTCAGCGGGCCGTGGCAGTGGCCACCTGGTCGAGCAGGCGGGCGAAGGCCTCGACTGCCAGCTGGATGTCGTCGTTGGTGCTCGATTCGAGCGGGTTGTGGCTGATGCCGGCGTTCTCGCCGCGCACGAACAGCATGCCCTGCGGCATCACCTCGTGCAGCTTCATTGCGTCATGGCCGGCGCCGCTCGGCATGCGATGCGGCGGCAACCCGGTCGCATCGACGGCGCTGGCCCAGTGCTGCTGCCATTCGGGCGCGCACGGCGCGGCGGCCGCGCGCATCGTTTCCTCGATCCGGTAACTCAGGCCGCGCCGCTCGCAGATCGCGCGCAGCCGGTCGAGCACGTCGTTCGCGCAGGCGTCGCGCACCGGGTCGGTCGTCGAGCGGATGTCGAGCGTGAACTGGCAGCGGCCCGGGATCACGTTGGTGGAACCGTTCGGAACGATGAGGATGCCCATCGTGCCGACCACGTTCGGGACCGCCGCGGCACGCTCCTCGACGTACAGCGCGAGCTCGGCGACCGCGGTCGCGGCGTCGCGGCGGCTGTCCATCGGCGTCGTGCCGGCATGGCTCGCCATGCCGATCACCTCGCCGGCGTAGCGCACGCCGCCATTGATCGACGTGACGACGGCGAGCGGCAGGTCGAGCGCGTTCAGGACCGGCCCCTGCTCGATGTGCAGCTCGACGAAGCCGAGGTAGCGCGAAGGATCGCGTCGCAGCGAGGGGATCTGATCGCTTTTCAGCCCTGCGTGCTGCATCGCGTCGCGCATCGTGATGCCGTCGGCGTCCTTCTGGTCGAGCCAGGCCAGGTCGAAGTGGCCGACCAGCGCGCCGGAGCCGAGGAATGTCGCCTTGTAGCGCTGGCCTTCCTCCTCGGAAAACCCGACGACCTCGAAGTCGTACGGCAGGCGGCGACCGGCGCGGTGCAATTCGCGCACGCAGGCCATCGGCGCGAGGATGCCGAGCCGCCCGTCGTACTTGCCGCCGTTCCGCACGGTGTCGTAATGCGAGCCGGTCAGCAGGCGCTTCGCATCGCGGTCGGTGCCGCGGTAGACGCCGACGACGTTGCCGACCGCATCGATCGACACCTCGTCGAAGCCGCACTCGTCGCGCATCCAGGTGACCAGGTCCGCAGCGCAGGCGCGGTGCGCGTCGGTCAAGTACGTGACCGTGAGCTGACCCAGCTCGGCGTAGCCCGGGTCGGTATGGCGGGCCAGCGACTCGGCCCAGTCCCAGACCCGGTTGCCGAGCTCCGGTGTCACGCCGAACTTGTCGTCGAGGCGCAGCTCGGCGATGCGGTGGATGTTGCGCAGGCACTCGGCCAGCTCGAAATCCGGGTGGCCGGCGAGGCGGCGCTCGAAGGTCGCGATGATCTGCCGGCGGTTCAACCCGGCGCCGCGCGGGCCGCGCACCGCCAGCACGAACGGCCAGCCGAACCTGGCGTTGTAGGCGGCGTTGAGCTTCTGGATCAACGCGAATTCGTCCGGCGTGCAGTCGGTCAGGCCGGCGCGGCCCTGCTCGTTGGTCGATTCGGCGGTCAGGCTCTGGGTGACCATCGCCTTGCCGGCCAGCTCGGGGTGGGCGCGCACCAGCGCGATCTGCGCTTCACGACTGCTGCCGCGCACGACCTCGACGAGGGCGCGCCTGAGTGCCGCGAGGCTCTTGAACGGTCGCGCATCGGCGGCTTGCGCAGCGATCCACGGCGAGTGCTCGTAGGTGCCGTCGAGCAGCGCGGTGAAATCGTCGCGCGAGGCGGCGTTCAGTCGATCGAGCGTCAGGACAGCAGCCATCGGGAGAACCTCAGAGGGTCACGCGGATCGTCTTGACCAGTGGGGCAAGGGCCGTCACCTGGTCGCGCACGAACGCGTTGAATTGCGCCGGCGTGCCCGGCGTGGTGGTCACGCCGAGCTCGAGCAGGCGCTGCTTGATCTCGGGCTGGGCAAGGACTTCGTTCATCGCCGTGTTCAGGCGGGCGACGAGGTCGGCCGGCATCTTGGCCGGGCCGGTCAGACCGAAGAA
This sequence comes from Caldimonas sp., assembly GCA_039922395.1. Taxonomy (GTDB): domain Bacteria; phylum Pseudomonadota; class Gammaproteobacteria; order Burkholderiales; family Burkholderiaceae_C; genus Schlegelella_A. Next base: position 14,069 of record JBDSAB010000274.1, on the reverse strand, counting down.
GTTGTCGAGCACGAGCTTGCGGTAGCCGGCCTCGACGACGGTCGGCACGTCGGGCACGAGTGGCGAGCGCTGCAGCGACGTCACCGCGAGCGGGCGGATCTGGCCGCTCTTGAAGAACGGCACGAACGCGGTCACGACATCGATGCCGACCGGGATCACGCCGGCAATCAGGTCGGTGGTCATCGGCGCGCCGCCGCGGTACGGCACGTGGCCCATCTTGACGCCCATCGTGCGCACCATCAGCTCGCCGAAGATGTGCCCGATCGATGCCGGCCCGCCCGAGCCGAACTGGAGCTGCCCCGACTTGCGCGCGGCGTTTTCGAGGTCGATCAGGGTGTTGATGCCGCTCGCCGGATTGGCCATCACGACGCAGGGCGCCGAGCCGATCGACGCGATGTGCGTGAAGTCGACCAGCGGGTCGTACGGTTGCTTCTCGAGCGCGAACGGGCCGATCGAGATCGGCGTCGAATTCGACAGCATCAGCGTGTAGCCGTCGGCCGGCGACTGGACCACGGCGCTGCCACCGACGCTGCCGCCGGCACCGGGCCGGTTGTCGACGATGACCGCCTGCCCGAGCTTCTTGGCGAGCTGCTCGCCGACGACCCGGGCGACGATGTCGCTGGCGCCGCCGGCCGCGAACGTCACGACGATCTTGATCGTCTTCTCCGGGTAAGCCGCGAACGCCGGAAAGGCGAGGGCGGCAGCACCGGCGCCGGCGAACTGGAGGGCGCGGCGGCGGGAGACGCCGGTGCGGGCATGCGGTGCGGAGGCGAGGGTGGCGAGCTTCGTCATGACGGATCCTTTGAGGAGATCAGGGGGTGGAAATCCGTCGACGCAAAGGTCAGGCCAGCGCGGCTGCGGGAGCCGGGTGGACCTGCATCCAATGGCGCGCGATGTCGATCCGGCGCGTGATCCAGACGTGCTCGTGGGCCTGCACATGGTCGAGGAAGCGCTGCAGCGCGCGAAAGCGCGCCGGCCGGCCGAGGATCCGGCAATGCATCCCGATCGACAGCATCTTCGGTTGGTCGAGGCCGGCCGGGTCGCCCTCGGCATAGAGCACGTCGAACGCGTCGCGCAGGTACGCAAGGAAGTGGTCGCCGGTGTTGAACCCCTGCATCGACGCGAAACGCATGTCGTTGGTGTCGAGCGTGTAGGGGACGATCAGGCGCTGCAAGGTCGAGCCGTCGGACTTCTCGACCGGCATCCAGAACGGCAGGTCGTCGCCGTAGTAGTCGCTGTCGTATTCGTAGCCGCCGTGGTCGGCGACCAGGCGCTTCGTGTTCGGGCTGTCGCGGCCGGTGTACCAGCCGAGCGGCCAGGCGCCGTCGGTCAGCTCGCGGATGATCTTCGTGCCGATCTCGACATGGCGCCGCTCCTTCGACTCGCCCATGTGCTGGTAATGGATCCAGCGCCAGCCGTGGCAGGCGATCTCGTGACCGCCGGCGAGGAACGCCTGCACCAGCTCGGGGTTGCGCTGCAGCGCCATCGAGACGCCGAACACCGTCAGCGGCAGGCTGCGCGACTCGAACTCGCGCAGCAGGCGCCACGCCCCGGCGCGCGAGCCGTATTCGTACATCGACTCCATCGACAGGTGGCGGGTCTCGAACGCCTGCGCGCCGATCAGCTCGGACAGGAACGTCTCCGATGCCGGGTCGCCGTGGAGCACGCAGTTCTCGCCGCCTTCCTCGTAGTTCAGCACGAACTGCAGCGCGATGCGGGCGCCGTTCGGCCAGCGCGCGTGCGGCGGGTTGCGGCCATAGCCGACGAGGTCGCGAGGGTAGTCGGCAGTCGTCATCGACGCTTCGTCCTGTCGAAAGAGGGGAGGGGCGGCACGCCGCTGCCGGGCCGCGGCGCGAGCACCGTCTCGAGGTCGTCGACGCGCGGGTCGAGCCGCAGGTTGCGCTCGACGTGCTGCAGGTGCTCTTCCATCAAGGTCACGGCCGCGCGCGCATCGCGCTTCTCGAGCGCATCGACGATCGCGACGTGCTCCGCGAACGAGTGCTCGGCCGAGTGAGCCGACTGGTACATCAGCGCGATCAGCGACGAACGCGAGACGAGCTCGGCAAGAATGCCGGCGAGCACCTCGTTGCCGAGCATGCGCGCGAGGACGACGTGGAAGTCGGCCAGCAGCCGGGTCCGGCCCGGCACATCGGTGCGACGGACCGCCGCCTCCTCGTCGCGCAGGTGGCTGCGCAGTTCGGCGATCTGCGCCTTGCTGAGCTCGGTGGCGGCGCGCCGCACCATCGCGCCTTCGAGCAGGTGGCGCGTCTCGAAGACCTGGCGCGCCTCCTCGACGCTCGGCTCGGCGACGCGCGCGCCGCGTGCCGGCTCGAGCGTGATCAGCTTGTCGCGGCTGAGCTGGTTCAAGGCCTGGCGGACGAGGGTGCGCGAGACCTTGAAGATGTCGGCGATCTTCTGCTCGGCCAGCTTGGTGCCGGGCATCAGGCGGCGTTCGACGATCGCCGCGGTGATCGAGTCGGCGATGCGTTGCGTCGCATTGGCGCTGCCACCGTCAGCGGCCGCGTTGCGGGCCGGCGTGGGCCGACCGAGCGCACCGGCTCGTGCCGCGGCCTGCCGGGTCGGCGTCTTGATCACCTGCAATCGGGGTGCGGGACGGGGCATCGAAGGAACCGGATTCGCAAAACAAGCCTTGCCTTGTGCCACAAAGTGTATACACTTTTATTGGAACATCAAGCCATTTTTGGCGGCGCCTCCCGCGCCGCCTCGCAACGGGGAATCGACATGGGAACCTTGACGACGCACGTGCTCGACACGGCGAACGGCGTGCCGGCGGCCGGGATGTCCGCGAAGCTCTATCGGATCGGCAGCGACGGATCGGCCAGCCTGCTGAAGGCGATGACACTCGACGCCGACGGCCGCGCCGACGGGCCGCTGCTGGCCGGCGACGAGTTCCAGCCCGGGCGCTATCGCCTCGTTTTCGCGGTTGGCGACTACTTCCGGCGCGGCGGCGCGGAGCTCGCCGATCCACCGTTCCTCGACGAGGTTCCGCTCGACTTCGGCCTCGCCTCGATGGGGCAGCACTACCACGTGCCGCTGCTCGCCAGCCCGTGGTCGTACTCGACCTACCGCGGCAGCTGACGCGCCGGGATCGGCGAATGCTCGGGATAACCCGTATGCGATAAGACGCAAAAGTGTATACACTTTGTTGGCGTCGCCGCGGAGCCCGGCAGCTTGAAAAGCCGGTCGCGACGTCTCCACCTTACAGAGCCCGCCGTGGTAAGGGATGGCACTGGCCGGCTTCTTGCTGAGCCATGCGAACACGGATGGACCGAAGGCCATGGAAGCGTATCTCCTCGACTGGGTCAACCTGCTGCTGCGCTGGACCCACGTCATCGTCGCGATCGCCTGGATCGGCTCGTCGTTCTACTTCGTCTTCCTCGACTTCAGCCTGACGAAGCCGACCGACCCGGCGCTCGTGGCGAAGGGCGTCGACGGCGAGTTGTGGGCCGTCCACGGCGGCGGCTTCTACAACCCGCAGAAGTACCTGGTCGCGCCGAAGTCGCTGCCCGATCACCTGCACTGGTTCTACTGGGAGAGCTACTGGACCTGGATGTCCGGCTTCGCGCTCTTCCTGGTGCTGTACCTGTTCAACGCGAGCACGTTCCTGATCGACAAGAACGTGCACGACTGGTCGCCGGCCGCCGCGGTGACCGCGGCGCTCGCGTTCCTCGCCGCCTTCTGGTTCGTCTACGACGCGATATGCCGGATCTTTGCGCAGCGCGAGCGCGGCGACCTGATCGTCGGCGTGCTGGTCTTCGTGTTTGTCGTCGTCGCGTCGTGGCTCGCCTGTCACTTCTTTGCCGGCCGCGCCGCGTTCCTGATGGCCGGCGCGATGATCGCCACGGCGATGAGCGCGAACGTGTTCTTCTGGATCATCCCCGGCCAGCGCACGGTGATCGCGCAGATGAAGGCGGGCCAGCCGGTCGATCCGATCCACGGACAGCGCGCCAAGCAGCGCAGCGTGCACAACACCTACTTCACGCTGCCGGTGCTGGTTGCGATGCTGTCCAACCACTACGGCTGGCTGTACCAGGGCCGCGACAACTGGGTCGTGCTGGTCCTGCTGATGCTCGCCGGTGCGCTGATCCGCCATTCATTCGTGGCCCGCCACAAGGCGCTGGTCGCCGGCAAGCGCGTGCCGTGGGAGTACGCGGTCGCGGGCACGCTGCTGATCGTCGGGCTCGCGATCTGGCGCGCGCCGGCGCCGACCGTGCCCGTCGCCGCCTCGGCGGCGCCGGTCACGATGGCCGAGGTCAAGGCCGTCGTCGACCAGCGTTGCGTGCTCTGCCACAACGCCGAGACCCAGCAGAAGAACGTCGCGCTGCACACGCCTGCGCTGATCAAGTCGCATGCGCAGGCGATGTACCAGCAGGTCGTCGTGCTGAAGCTGATGCCGCTCGGCAATGCGACGCAGATGACCGACGCCGAGCGGGCGCTGATCAAGCGCTGGTTCGAGGCCGGCGCACCCGAACGCTGACTTCGCAGCCAGCGGCACCCCGCTGCCCGCCTCTACACAAGGACCGCCATGACCACGACCACCCTTCCGGCCGACGCGAACTCGCACGGCGTCGACGAGATGCTGCCGGCGCCGCGCCTGGCCGCGCTCGGCCTGCAGCACGTGCTCGTGATGTACGCCGGCGCCGTCGCGGTGCCGCTGATCGTCGGGCGTGCGCTGAAGCTCGGGCCCGAGCAGGTCGCGCTGCTGATTTCTGCCGACTTGTTCTGCTGCGGCCTCGTCACGCTGATCCAGTCGTTCGGCCTCGGCCGCTGGTTCGGCATCCGCCTGCCGGTGATGATGGGCGTGACCTTTGCATCGGTCGGCCCGATGGTCGCAATGGCCAACGCGATGCCGGGTGTCGACGGCGCGCGCGCGATCTTCGGGGCGATCATCGGCGCCGGCATCGTGTCGATCCTGATCGCGCCGTTCGTGAGCCGGATGCTGCGCTTCTTTCCGCCGGTGGTGACCGGCACGATCATCGCCATCATCGGCATCAGCCTGATGCGTGTCGGCATCGGCTGGGCGATGGGCGGACCGCCCAATCTCGCGCAGAGCGTCGACGTGCCGAAGCTGGTCGCGATGGTCGACGGCGCGAAGGCCACGGCGGCGGCAGCTTCGGCCTCGGGTGCTGCCGCAGCGCCGTTGCGCCTCGGCCCGGTGCCGATGCTCGACAACGCCGGCTACGCCGCCCTCGACAACATGGCGATCTCGGCGTTCGTGCTGGTCGTCATCCTGCTCATCTCGCGCTATGCGCGCGGCTTCCTCGCCAACGTGTCGGTGCTGATCGGCATCGTCGCCGGCTGCGTGCTCGCCGTGGGACTCGGCAAGATGTCGTTCGACAAGGTCGGCAAGGCGCCCTGGCTCGACGTCATCACGCCGTTCGCCTTCGGCGCGCCGACCTTCGATGCCGTGATGATCCTGACGATGACGCTGGTGATGATCGTCGTGATGATCGAGTCGACCGGCATGTTCCTCGCGCTCTCCGAGATCACCGGCAAGCGGATCACGCGGCCCGACCTCGCCGCGGGCCTGCGCACCGACGGCCTCGGCACGCTGATCGGCGGCATCTTCAACACGTTCCCGTACACCAGCTTCTCGCAGAACGTCGGCCTGGTCGGCGTGACCGGCGTGCGCAGCCGCTTCGTCTGCGTGGCCGCCGGCCTCATCATGATCGTGCTCGGCCTGGTGCCGAAGATGGGCGCGCTGGTCGAGTCGGTCCCGCAGTTCGTGCTCGGCGGCGCCGGCCTCGTGATGTTCGGCATGGTCGCGGCGACCGGCATCCGCATCCTCGCCAACGTCGACTTCAAGACCAACCGGCACAACCTCTACATCGTCGCGATCTCGATCGGCGTCGGCATGATCCCGCTGGTTGCCCCGCGCTGGAGCCAGCAGATGCCGAAGGGCCTGCACCCGCTGCTCGAGTCGGGCATCCTGCTGACGGCGCTTGCCGCGGTGCTGCTCAACCTCTATTTCAACGGCGCACGCGGCAGCGCCGACGAGGCGGTCGAGTCGGCCAAGCTGGCCGAAGCGCACTGAGCGACGGGCGGCGCGCCGCCTGCATCGCGCCGAGTCGATCGGGGCGCCCCGACGCTGCGTGATCCGCGCTTCGCGAGGCGCGCGATCAGCGCAGCGGCAGCGGCTTGCCCTCCGACGACGACGGCACGGCCACGCCGAGCAGTGCGGACAGGGTCGGCGCGATGTCGGCGACCTCGACGCGCTGATCGACCTTCGCCGCCTTGATCCAGCGCGGCCCGTACATCAGGATGGGCACGTGGGTGTCGTACGGGTGCGGCGAGCCGTGCGTGGTGTTCGCCGTGCTCGACGTGAACATCCAGTTCGGCTTCAGCGCGATCTGGATGTCGCCCGAAACGTCCGGGTGCCATGACTTCTCGATCGCGTTGAAGAACGGCGCGTCGGTCCGGCTGCGCCTGCTGAGTTCGGTGCGCGTGTACGCGACGGCGATGCCCGGCTCGGCGAGCAATGCGGTGCGTGCCGCCTCGGCGACGGTGTCGAAATCGAGCCCCTTCTGCGCGATCAGCTTCTTGTCGAGGACCAGCGCCGAGGCCGAGAAGAACAGTGCCAGCTTCGGCGTCGCGAAGCGCTTCTCGAGCTCGGCATTGACCCGACCCAGCGCCTGGCTGGCACTGAGTCGGTCGCCGTCCTGGCCGCGGCTGCGGCTGACCTCGGGCGCGGGCATGAAGCCGTGGTCGGCCGTCAGCACCGCGATGTAGTTGTCCTTGCCGACGGTCGCGTCGAGGTGGCGGAAGAAGTCCTGGAACATCTGGTCGAGCTTCAGCAGGTGGTCGTGCGACATGCGCGACTCGGCGCTCCAGGCGTGGTTGACGTAGTCGTGGCCGGACAGGCTCACGCTCAGGATGTCGGGCACGTCGTCCTGGCCGAGCTGCTCGCCGGCGATCGCGGCCCGCGCGAAGGCCAGCGACATCTCGTCGACGAACGGGCTGCGCAGCAGCGTGCCGTAGAACGCTGCGTTCGGCTTCTCGACCGAGGCGCCCATCGTCATCGGCAGCTTGCCCGCGAAGGTGCCGAACCAGGGCTGGCCGTCAGCCAGCGATTGGCCGTACGCGTTGTCGGCCAGGCTCGGCTTCCAGTCGACCTTGAAGTATTTGTCCGAGGGCTTCGCGGCGTTGAACGACTCGACCCAGGCCGGGTGCTGCGGCATGTAGAACGTGCTCGATGCGAAGCCGCCGCTCTGTGTCATGTACATGTAGGCGGTGCCGGTCTTGCCGGCCGGCAGGATCGCGCCGCGGTCCTTGCCGGAGATGCCGATCACCTTCGACTGCGGGTTGACCCGCCGCAGCACGTCGCCGACCGTTTCGGCGCGCAGGTTCTTCGGGCTCGTGCCGTCGAGCTTCTTGGTCTCGTGGCCGATGTAGGTGGCGCTCGGGTCGCCGGCGCAGTAGGTGAGCTCGCCGGTCGCCGGGTCGCGCCAGTCGTTGCCGATGATGCCGCTGCGATGCGAATAGGCGCCGGTCAGCATCGTCGCGTGGCCGGCAGCGGTCACGGTGAATGCGTAGCCGTAGTGCGCATCAGAGAACCATGTGCCGCGGTCGAGGAAGCGCGCGAGGCCGTCGGGTGCGAGCTGGTCGCGGTAGCCGGTGACCTGCCGCATCGGCAGCCCGTCGACGACCAGGAAGACGACGAGCTTCGGCTTCGGCGCTGGCGCCGACGACGGCGTCGCGCAGGACGACAGCAGGGCGGCGAGCGCAACGGCGCCGGCCAGGTGGCTCAGGGTGTGCAGAGGGTTCTTCATCGGCGCACGATAGGTCGAACGCTCGCTGCGCCCTATCGGGTGTCACCCCGATGGCGACGCCGCCCTGACGCCGTCGTCGGCGTCAGTCCCGGACCACGCCGTGGTCGGCGTCCGTCGTGGCTCGCGCCGTCGTCCGCCGTCAGTCCGGCTTGATCTTCGCGCGCGCGATCACCGGTTTCCAGCGCGCCTGCTCGGTCGCGATGAACGCGGCGAATTCGGCCGGCGTCGAGCCGACCGCGATCGCTGCATCGGCCGCCAGGCGCTCGACCGCGCCCGGCTCCTTGACCGCCTTGGCCGCGGCGGCGGCGAGCTTCTCCGCCGCCGGCGCCGCCATCGAGCTCGGCGCGAGCAGGCCATACCACTGCGTCATCTCGAAGTTCGGAAAGCCCTGCTCGGCGACCGTCGGCACGTCGGGCAATTGCGCGATCCGTTGCGCCGAGCCGGTCGCGATGCAGCGCAGCTTGCCGGACTTGATGAACTGCAGCACCGCCGGCGCGCCGACCGCTGCGGCGTCGAGCCGCCCGCCGAGCAGATCGGTCAGCTGCGGGCCGGTGCCGCGGTACGGCACGTGCAGCACGAAGGTGCCGCTCGCCGCTTTCAGGTATTCGAACGCCAGGTGGCCGGCGCTGCCGTTGCCGGCCGAACCGTAGTTCAACGCACCCGGCTTCGACTTTGCCAGCGCGACGAACTCCTTCATGTCCTTGGCCGGCAGGTCGGGCCGCACGACATAGAGGCTCGGCACCTTCGCGAGCAGCGAGAGCGGCTTGAAGTCCTTGTTCGGGTCATACGGCAGCTTCGCGAAGATGTACGGGTTGACGGCCAAGGTGCCGATGTGGCCGAGGATCACCGTGTGCTGGTCCGACGCCGCGGCGGCGTCTGCCATCGCGACGTTGCCGGCACCGCCCGGCTTGTTGTCGACGAAGACACTCTGGCCGAGCGACTTGGTCAGTTCGGCCGCGACGGCCCGCGCGACGATCTCCGAGCTGCCGCCGGGTGCGAACGGGACGATGAAGCGCACCGGCTTGCTCGGCCAGGCCTGAGCGTGTGCCCGCCACGGGATGAGGCCGCAGACGGTGGCGGCAGAGGCGGCGAGCAGGGCGTCGCGACGGGTCGGGCAGAGGGTCATGGCGGTCCTCGCAGAGGTCGGTGGGAAGCGGACGGATAGTAGACTGAGCCGAAGCTGCCCGTCGTTCACCGCGCCACTCGCCGGGCGATCTTCTTCGCAGCACTTCGAGCCGTTCTACTTCGATGGATCTCGCATGCAAGCCGACCAGAACGAACTGATCACCCGCATCGGCCCGGGCACCGACTGCGGCGCGCTGATGCGCCATTACTGGCAGCCGGTCGCGCTGCTCGACGAATTCGATGCGCGCCTCGACCCGCGCCTCGCGCATCGGCCGGTCAAGGCGGTGCGCGTGCTCGGCCAGGACCTCGTGCTGTTCCGCGACGAGGCCGGCCGCTACGGCCTGCTCGACCGCGCCTGCCCTCATCGCGGCGCCGACCTGTCGTTCGGGCGTCTGGAGCCGGAAGGCCTGCGCTGCCCGTTCCACGGCTGGAAGTTCGATGCGTCCGGGCAATGTCTCGAGACGCCCGCCGAGCCGCTCGGCTCGCAGCTGTGCACCCGCATCCGCCAGCGCAGCTACCCGGTGCGCGAGCAGTCGGGCGTGCTGTTCGCGTGGCTCGGCCCCGAAGATGCCACGCCGCCGGCGCTGCCCGCGTTCGACTGCTTCCGGGCGCCGGCCAGCCACAGCTTCGCGTTCAAGGGCCTCTGGCATTGCAACTGGCTGCAGGCATTCGAGGTCGGCATCGATCCGGCGCATCCGTCGTTTCTGCACCGCTACCTCGCCGACGAATCGATGGACGATGCCTACGGCCGCCAGTTCCGCGCCGCGAGCGCGGGTGACGTGGCCGGCGAGCGCTGGCCGATGACGCGCGTGATGCGCGAGTTCTTCAGCCCCGAGATCCGCTTCGAGGCGGTCGCCGACGGCCTGCTGCGGCTGACGACCTTGCGACACATGACCGACGCGCTGACCCACGTGCGCGTGACCCATGCGGCGTTCCCGGCGACGTTCGTGATCCCGCTCTCCGAGACGATCACGATCACCCAGATGCACGTGCCGGTCGACGACAACCACACCTACTGGTACAGCTTCTTCACGAGCTTCGCCGAGCCGCTCGACAAGGACGCGATGCGCAACCAGCGTCTCGCCTGCGTGACCCTGCCCGACTACGCGCCGAAGAGCGGCCGCCACAACCTGTGGGGCTTCGACCCGGAGGAGCAACGCACCCGCACCTACCTCGGCATGGGCGAGGACGACATCAACCTGCACGATCAGTGGGCGGTCGAGAGCATGGGCCCGATCCAGGACCGCACGAAGGAGCACCTCGGCACCAGCGACAAGGTGATCATGGCGAATCGCCGCACCTTGCTGAAGGCGATCGAGACGGTTCGCGCCGGCGGGCGTCCACCGATGGCATTGAGCGACGAAGGCGCCGCGCAGCTGACCGGGCCGGACACGATCGACTGCATCGCGCCAGCCGAAGGCTGGGACCGGCACTGGACACAGGCCGCAGCCGCCAAGCGGGCCGGTGCGGCTTGGATCGCGGGCGAAGAAAGCGTCGCTGATCCGGCGGCCCGCACCATCACCCCGGCCGAGGCCGGTTGATGGCATCGTTCGCGGTGCGCTGCGGCGTCGACGAGACGTCGCTGGCATCGCTGCAGTCGGAAGTCGCACGCTCGATCGAAGCGCACGGCATCGACCTGGTCCGCATCGGCTGGTGCGATCTGCACGGCGTGCTGCGCGGCAAGTCGCTGGTGGCGGGCGCCGTGGCTGGCGCGCTGCGCAGCGGCGTTGGCATGGTCAGCACGATCCTGCTGAAGGACACCTCCGATCGCACCGCCTACCGCGTGTTCGAGCCGGGAGGCGCCGACGCGCTGCCGGGCTTCGGCTTCGCGAACAACCTGCTGCTGCTGCCCGATCCGGCCAGCTTCCGCGTGCTGCCGTGGGCGCCGGCGACCGGCTGGCTGCGGGCGCAGGCCTGGTTCGAGGACGGCACGCCGGTCGCGCTCGACACCCGGCGCGTGTTGCAACAGGCGCTCGCCCGGCTCGAGCGCGCCGGCTTCGCGCTGCGCTGCGGGCTCGAGGTCGAGTTCCACATCTACCGGTTGCGCGCAGACGCCGACCCGTCGCTCGACCCAACGCGCGCCGCGTGGCCGGGCGAGCCGCCGTCGATGACGATGATCCATCCCGGCTACAACCTGCTCGCCGAGAACTGGGCCGACATGGCCGACGAGCCGCTGCGCATCGTCCAGCGCACCGCGCAAGGCCTCGGGCTGCCGCTGAGCTCGCTCGAGATCGAGCTCGGCCCGAGCCAGGTCGAGGCGGTGTTTGCGCCGACCGATGCGCTGACCGCCGCCGATCAGATGGTGCTGTTCCGCAACGGCGTGCGACAGGCGCTGCGTCGTGCCGGCTACCACGCGAGCTTCGTCTGTCGACCGCCGTTCCCGAACGGGATGGCGAGCGGTTGGCACCTGCACCAATCGCTGGTCGAGCAAGCGACGGGCCACAACGCGTTCTGCCGTGACGCGCCGGCGCCCGGTACGACACCGGACGACGCTGGCCATACCTTGTCCGACGTGGGTGCCGCGTATCTGGCCGGGCTGCTCGCTCACGGCCGCGGGATGGCGGCGTTCTGCACGCCGACGATCAACGGCTTCGGCCGCTTCCGTCCGAACGCGATGGCGCCGCAGGCCGTGATCTGGGGCCGCGACAACCGCGGTGCAATGCTGCGCGTGCTCGGCGGCGCCGGCGACCCAGCCACCCGGATCGAGAACCGGATCGGCGAACCAGCCGCCAATCCGTACCTCTACATCGCGGCGCAGATCCACGCCGGTCTCGACGGCATCGAGCGCGGCCTCGCGGCCGGGCCAGCAACAACCGCACCCTACGGCGGCGGCAGCGGCGCACTGCTGCCGACCAGCCTCGGCGAAGGCCTCGACGCCCTCCATGCCGACACTGAACTGGTGCGGGCGTTCGGCCCCGATCTGGTCGACTGGTTCGTGCGCGTCAAGCGCGCCGAGCTGCTGCGCCACGACCAGGCCGACGACAAGGAGGCCTGGCAGGCGCGTGAATACTTCAGTCGCTTCTGATTGAGATGGCGATTACCGTCCACCTGATCGAGCCCGACGGCCGGCGCCACACCGTGACCGGCCGCGCCGGGCAGTCGCTGATGAAGGCGGCGACGTCGGCCGGCATCGACGGCATCGCGGCCGATTGCGGCGGCTGCATGACCTGCGCGACCTGCCATGTCATCGTCGACCCGGCGTGGATCGAGCGTCTGCCGGCCGCCTCGGCCGACGAGGACGCGATGCTCGACACGACCGCGGCGGCGCGCCGGCCGACCAGCCGGCTGAGCTGCCAGATCGCCCTCGACGACGGCCTCGACGGCCTCGTGGCGGGTCTACCCGACAGCCAGTACTGATTCGGCCGGGCGATACTTCGTTTCCCGCCGCTGCGAACCACAACAAGGCCGACCTTGCGACTGCTCGAGATGCTCGCCAAGCTGTGCGCAATCGCCGCCGGCGTGCTGCTCACCGTCGTGACCTTGATGACCTGCGTGAGCCTGCTCGGGCGCAACCTGATCGGGGCGACGATCGTCGGCGACTTCGAGCTGTCGGGCGCCGCGGCCGGCGCGGCAATCGCGCTGTTCATGCCGTGGTGCCAGCTGCAGCGCGGCAACATCATCGTCGACTTCTTCACCGCCAAGGCCCACACCCGGACGATCTTCAAGTTCGATCGGTTCGGCGCGCTGCTGCTCGGCCTGATGATGGCGTTGCTGGCGTGGCGGACGACACTCGGCGGCATCAACGCCTGGAAGTCAGGCTCCGGGACGATGCTGATCGGCTTCCCGGAGTGGGTCGTCTATGTCGGCATGGTGCCGCCGCTCGCGCTGACCGCGGTGATCGGACTGGTGCAGGCGCTGCGTGGCTTCCCGCCGCCGGCCAGCGAGTGAAATCCCTGCGATGAGCCCGCTCGCCATCACCGGCGTGATCTTCGCGCTGATGCTCGTGCTGATGGCGGTGCGCACGCCGATCGCCGTCGCGATGTTCGTGGCCGGCTCGGTCGGCTATGTCGCGCAGGCCGGCTGGCTGCCGTTTGCGAACTTCCTCAACGCGCAGGCCTTTGCGCGCTTCGCGAGCTACGACCTGTCGGTGATCCCGCTCTTCATCCTGATGGGCAATTTCGCGTCGCAGGGCGGAATCTCGAAGGCGCTGTTCGAGTTCGCGAGTGTCGTGATGGGGCGCTTTCGCGGTGGCCTCGCGATGGCGGCGGTGCTCGCCTCGGGCGCGTTCGGCGCGATCTGCGGCTCGTCGGTCGCGACCGCGGCGACCATCACGTCGGTCGCGTTGCCCGAGATGCGGCGGCACGGTTATTCGGGGCGGCTGGCGACCGGGACGCTCGCCGCCGGCGGCACCCTCGGCATCCTGATCCCGCCGTCGGTGCCGCTCGTGATCTACGCGATCCTGGCCGAGCAGAACATCGCGAAGCTGTTCGCCGCGGCGATGATTCCGGGTGTCATTGCGATGGTCGGTTACATGGTCGCGATCGCGATCTACGTTCGCGTCGTGCCCGGCCAGGCGCCGACCGGCGACGAAGTGCGCGCGAAGCTGACGCTCGGGCTGGTCGCCGGCATCGCGCCGATCGCGATCATCTTCCTGGTCGTCTTCGGCGGCATCTACGGCGGCAAGTTCACGCCCACCGAAGGCGCTGCGGTCGGCGCCGCCGCGACCTTCGTCGCCGCGCTGCTGAAGCGCGAGATCACCTGGCCCAAGTTCAAGCACTGCTTCTACGCGACCGCGGAGTCGTCGGCGATGATCTTCCTGATCTTCATCGGCGCCGACCTGATGAACTCGGCGCTCGCGCTGACCCAGGTGCCGGCCCAGCTCGCGAGCGTCGTCCAGTCGTGGGGCCTGTCGCCGCTGATGGTGGTGGTCGCGGTGATGCTGTTCTACGTCGTCCTCGGCGCGGTGATGGACGAGCTGTCGATGATCCTGCTGACGATCCCGATCTTCTTCCCGATGATCATGGGCCTCGACTTCGGGATGCCGAAGGAATCGGTCGCGATCTGGTTCGGCATCATGGTGCTGATGACGGTCGGCTTCGGCCTGCTGGCGCCGCCGGTCGGCCTGAACGTCTACGTCGTCAACGGCATGGCCAAGGACGTGCCGATCGCCGAGAGCTACCGCGGCGTGATGCCGTTCCTGATCAGCGACACGGT
>JBDSAB010000273.1:0-4833 GCA_039922395.1 Caldimonas sp. | reverse complement strand
CCTCTGGTACGCGCTCGGCTACGGCGGCAACGGCGTCTCGTTCTCGACCCAGGCCGGCAAGCGGCTGGCCGAACGCATCGTCGGCCAGGACACCGACCGGGCGATCTTCGACCTGCCGATCTACCGCGCACCGCTGCAGTTCCCGAACGTGCTCGATGCGGTCCAGGCCGAAGTCTTCGCGCCGTTCCGGCGCATCGGCCAGCGTCTGCTCTACCGGTGGTACTGGCTGCGCGACGAGAAGCTCTGATCGCGCTGCGGACAGCGCGCGGCGCACGCCCTGCCCGTCAGGGGGCCGACCCGACGCAGCGCAAGTGTTGGCTGCCTGACCGCGTCAAGCGCCGAGGCGCCGACAACGGAAGACGCCGCGGCCTCAGAGGAACAGCACGCGGAAGTGCAGCGCGCCGCGCAAGCGCCAGTAGACCGCCAGGAACGGGATGACCGCCGACGTGACGACGTTTTCGACGACGTGCTCGGGCGTCAGCACGGTGCGACGCAGGCGCCTGGCCGCGAGACGCAGCACGCCGACGAGCGCCAGCAGCAGGCTGACCCCGGCCGAGCCGCCGACGCCGGCCGCCCACAGCGTCGGCGCGGCGAGCGTCAGCGCAACGATCGCGTAGTAGTCCCAGGGCGGCGCGGCCAGGATGCGCTCGCGGTAGAGCTTCGGGTGCTTCTTGTAGAGCAAAGCGTCGAAGAACGCGTTCCGCTGCGCGTGCAGGCAGCCGGCCCAGCGCTCCGGCCGCGGCGGGTGCTGGACCACTGCGGCGTCGCTGCGTCCGACCGCCCCGGCATCGCGCAGCAGCCGGAACTCGAGATCGGCGTCCTCGCGGCAGGCACGCTGGAAGCGCTCGTCGAAACCGGCGACGGTGAGCAGCGCACTGCGTCGCACGAACGCGTTGGCGCTCGCGAACCCCGTCGTCTCGCGATCGGACGCCGCGGGCGCGTCGAGGCCCTCGCTGCCGCTCTCGCACCGTGCAGGAGGCGAACCCTCGACCTTGCCTGCCAATGCGACCAGCCCGGGCTGGAGCGCGCTTTCACCCTGCTCGAGCCAGTCGGGCGCCGGGATCGTGTCGGCCTCGGTGAACGCAATGACCTTGGCATAGGCGGCGCGCCAGCCGGCGTTGCGGGCCACGGCCGGACCGCGACCGAGCCGCGGCCGGACATGGCGGACGACCGGACCGATGCGGGCCTTGAACGCATCGACGACGGCCTCGATGTCGCCGGTGCGGCCGTCATCGACGACGATGACCTCGAACGCATGCGGATCGAGCGTCTGCGCAAACAGCGCTTCGAGGCAGCGGACCAGCAAGTCGGCTCGCCGGTCGGCCGGAATCACGACCGACAGCCGCAGTGCCTCGATGCCGGCGGGCAGCGTCGAAGCAGGCGCGGACCGCGGCCCGCCGCTGCTGCCCTCGGAGGCGCGCACGAAAGGGATCATGGGTTTCTCTCACCCGTGCAGTCGCCGATCGCGAACGGAGCGACGTCGGCCGGTCCATCAGCGCGGGCGCGCTTCAGCGCTTCGAAAGCAGTGACGCGTTCAACAAGGGGCGCGAGGTGCAGGGCACGGGACGTCATGGCCAGAGGGGTTCGTTCGAGATGCGGGCAGCAATCGGTGTGCCCTCGCTTCGAGGGGGTCCAACGCGTTTTTCTCTCGCGTGACGATGTGCCGCAGACGAGCGTCGAGCGCTCGCGCTCGGTCCGCACGAATCGGTGCTAACCCGAAGCGCCCGGGCACTCATGCGCATCGCGATCCCTTGGCATGCGGCTTGCCCCTGTGCTGCCCTGGTGCCACTCGAAAAGAACCACGCGCGATGAAGCCGGATCGCCTTCCTATCCTCGGCCCCGTTGCCGGGTCGCTCGGCGCGCTCAAGAGCGCTTCGCCGATCGTCGGCATGGACATCGCGGTGATCGGCACCGGCTACGTCGGCCTCGTCGGCGCAGCCTGCCTGGCCGAGATCGGCCACCGCGTCGTCGCGGTCGACGCCGATGCGCAGAAAGTCCGCTCGCTGCAACAGGGTGCGATCACGATCCACGAACCCGGCCTGCCGGCGCTGGTGACCGCGCACCAGGCCAGCGGACGGCTGCGCTTCACGAGCGATCTCGGTGCCGCACTCGAGGGCGTCGACCTGGTCTTCATCGCGGTCGGCACGCCGGCCGACGAGAGCGGTGCGACCGACCTCGACGCGGTGCTCGCTGCGGCCTACGCCATCGGCACCGCCTTGATGCAGCCGGCCACGATCGTCGTCAAGTCGACGGTGCCGGTCGGCACGACCGAGCAGCTGCAGCACCTCATCCACGGCGCGCTGGCTGCGCGCGGCGTGGGCTGGCGCGCGCCGGTTGTCGGCAACCCCGAGTTCCTGCGCGAAGGCTCGGCGACCGACGACTTCATGCAACCCGATCGCATCGTGATCGGTGCGCACGGCAACGACGCCGCGGTGCTGCTGGGCGCGTACGCACCGTTCATCGAGCGCGGCGTGCCGGTGCTGCAGATGACGCCGCGCAGCGCCGAGCTCAGCAAGTACGCGGCCAACGCGATGCTCGCCGCGCGCATCAGTTTCATGAACGAGATCGCGGCGATCGCCGATGCGACCGGCGCCGACATCGAGGAAGTGCGAGAGGGCATCGGCAGCGATCCGCGGATCGGGCACGACTTCCTGCGCCCGGGCATCGGCTATGGCGGATCGTGCTTTCCGAAGGACATCGCGTCGCTCTGCCACACCGCGCTGCGCCATGCGGTGCGGCCGCTGATGCTGCAGGCCGTCGGCCAGGTCAACGTGCGCCAGCAGCGCTGGGCCTTCGAGCACCTGCAGCGGGTCTATGCCGGTCGCGGCGGGCTGCGCGGCCGCCGCATCGCGGTCTGGGGCCTCGCGTTCAAGCCGGGCACCGACGACCTGCGCGAGTCGCCGGCGCTCGCACTGATCGAGCTGCTGCTCGATGCCGGGGCGCTGGTGACGACGCACGATCCGGTCGCGCTCGCCAACGCGCAGCGCCAGCTCGGCGAGCGGCCCGGCCTCGGCTGGTGCGGCGACCCGATGGCGGCGCTCGACGGCGCCGAAGCGCTGGTGCTGGCGACCGAGTGGGACGCCTTTCGCGAGATCGCGCCGCAGGCGATCGCCGGCGCGCTCCGCGATCGCCTCGTGCTCGACGGCCGCAATGCGTTCGATGCCGAAACGTTCGCGGATGCCGGGTTGACGCTGCTGCAGGTCGGCCGGCCGCCGCTCGCGGCGCGTCAGCCGACTGCAGAACCGACGCCTCGCATCGCGCCGCGCGCCGCGATCGGCGTGCCGGCCTGACCTCGCTGGCGAGACCGCTCTGCCCAACCTGCCGGCCCTGACGCGGCGGTCCGACCGCTTCTCGGCGTTTGAACCGCGCGGCACAATCGCCGCGGGCCGGCACGAACCCGTGGGATCGAGGCGGCCCCAAAAACCGGAGGCGCGACGATGAAGATCCGCGAAATCGCCAGCGGCCTGCAGTTCCCCGAGGGACCGATCGCGCTGGACGACGGCTCGGTGCTGCTGGTCGAGATCGCGCGCGGCACGCTGAG
This sequence comes from Caldimonas sp., assembly GCA_039922395.1. Taxonomy (GTDB): domain Bacteria; phylum Pseudomonadota; class Gammaproteobacteria; order Burkholderiales; family Burkholderiaceae_C; genus Schlegelella_A. The sequence continues at coordinate 1,292 of JBDSAB010000273.1, read as the reverse complement.
CCGCGTGCGGCCGGACGGCCAGGTCCAGGTCGTCGCCGATCTCGGCGGCGGACCGAACGGCGCGGCGATCGGTGCCGACGGCGCCGTCTACGTCTGCAACAACGGCGGCTTTCGCTGGACCACCGAGGCCGACGGCTGCCATCGGCCGATCGGCCAGGCCGAGGACTATTCGGGCGGCCGCATCGAACGGGTCGACCTCGCGACCGGCCGCTTCGAGCGCTTGTTCGACAGCGTCGAGGGGCTTGCGCTGCGCGGGCCGAACGACATCGTGTTCGATGCCGCCGGCGGCTTCTACTTCACCGACCTCGGCAAGGTTCGCGCGACCGAGATGGACCGCGGCGGCGTCTTCTACGCGACGACCGACGGCCGGCCGCCGAAGGTGATCGCGCGGCCGGTGATGACGCCGAACGGCATCGGCCTCTCGCCGGACGGCACCACGCTCTACTACGCCGAGACCGAGGCCGCGCGCCTCTGGGCCTTCGACATCACCGCGCCCGGCGAGGTGCGGCGCGAGGGCTGGCCGTCGCCGCACGGCGGGCGGATGGTCTGCGCCGCGCCCGGCGGCCACTACCAGCGCTTCGATTCGCTGGCCGTCGACTCGGTCGGCAACGTCTGCGTCGCGACCCTGATCCACGGCGGCATCAGCATCGTCGCGCCGGACGGCCGCTGCACCGGCCACGTCGCGCTGCCCGACCGCTTCACGACCAACCTCTGCTTCGGCGGGCCCGACCGCCGCACCGCATTCATCACGCTGTCCGGCAGCGGTCGCCTGATCGCGATCGACGGCTGGCCGGTGCCGGGACTGAAGCTGAACTACGAGGCTTGAGAAAGTCCGGCGCGCCGCAGCGTCCTGAGGCAATATCAAGCGATGCGGCGGACCGGGCGCGCGGTGGCCGAGCAAGTTGGCAAGCGGCTGCGCCACGGAGTGAATGTGACTGCGTGACCGCGCGACCGAGATCGACCTGAAGCGAGCCGGCGATGAGCCTCTACCACCTGCAGAAGTTTCTGTACCACCTGAACCGCGACCCGCGCGTGCAGCAGCGCCATGCCGACGACCTCGACGCGCTGCTCGACGAGTACGAGCTGACCGACGAGGAGCGCACCGCCGTCCGAAGCGGCGACGTCGGCAAGATCTACGTGCTCGGCGCGAACGGCCAGCTGTTGATGCACTTCGCGGCGCTGCTCGGCATGCCGTGGGCCGACTACATCGAGGCGATGCGCGACGGCGTGCGCCAGTACGGGCCGGTGCGGGCCGGGATCTATGCGATGACGACCTCGCTCGACGAGAAGGT
>JBDSAB010000272.1:0-9293 GCA_039922395.1 Caldimonas sp. | reverse complement strand
AGCGCATCCTCGACCTCGATCGAGCTGATGTTCTCGCCGCCCGAGATGATGATGTCCTTGCTGCGGTCCTTGATCTTCACGTAGCGGTCGGCTTCAAGCACGGCGAGGTCGCCGGTGTGGAACCAGCCGTCGGCGAGCGCGGCCTCGGTCGAGGTCGGGTTCTTCAGGTAGCCCTTCATCACGATGTTGCCGCGGAACATGATCTCGCCCATCGTCGTGCCGTCGGCCGGCACTTCCTGCATCGACTTCGAGTCCATGACCGTCATGCCTTCCTGCAGCAGATAGCGCACGCCCTGGCGCCCGTTCAGGCGGGTCTGCTCGGAGATGTCCTGCGCGGCCCAGCTGGCGCGCTTGACGGCGACCGACGCCGGACCGTAGACCTCGGTCAGTCCGTAGGCGTGCGTGATGTCGATGCCGATCTGCGCCATCCCTTCGATCATCGAGGCCGGCGGTGCGGCGCCCGCCACCATGCCGCGCAGGTTCGGCGCGATGCCCTCGCGCAGTTCGACCGGTGCGGCGATCAGTAGGTTGTGCACGATCGGCGCCGCGCAGTAGTGGTCGACCTGGTGCGTGCGCATCGCGCCGAGGATCGACGGCGCGTCCACCTTGCGCAGGCAGACATGCGTGCCGCCGAGCATCGCGATGGTCCACGGAAAGCACCAGCCGTTGCAGTGGAACATCGGCAAGGTCCACAGGTAGCGCGGAAAGTGCGGCATGGTCCAGGTCGCGGCATTGCAGACCGCGTTCAGGTAGGCGCCGCGGTGGTGCGTGACGACGCCCTTCGGGTCCCCGGTCGTGCCCGACGTGTACGAGACCGCGATCGCATCCCATTCGTCGCGCGGACCGTCGAGCGTGGCGAGCGGCTGATGCGCCGCGAGCAGCGCTTCGTATTCATGCGCGCCGAGGCGCTCGCCAGTGCCGCCGTCCTCGCTGTCGCAGACGTCGATGACGATGGGCGTCCGGCCGTGGTCCTCGCGCAGGATCCGCAGCGCCTCGCCCATCGTCGGTGCGAACTCGCGGTCGGTGATCAGCACCGCGCATTCGCAATGGTTCAGCTGCCAGGCGATCAGCGCCGCATCGAGGCGCGTGTTCAACGTGTTGAGCACCGCGTTGAGCGCCGGCACTGCGTAGTGCGACTCGACCATCTCCGGCGTGTTCGGCAGCATCGCGCTGACGGTCGTCGCGCGGCCGACGCCGAAGGAGCGCAGCGCGGCGGCCAGGCGCGCCGAGCGATCGCGCGTCTGCCGCCAGGTGTAGCGGCGGCGCCCGTGCACGACCGCCTCGAGATCGCCGAACACCTCGGCGCTGCGCTCGACGAAGCTGACCGGCGAGAGCGCGACGAAGTTCGCAGGGCTGCGGTCGAGGTGGTCGTCGTAGATGCTCATCGGGTGGTGTTCGGTCAAGTGCGGGTCGATCTTATGCCCGCCCGGCCGCAGGCCGCTTCGCCCAGCGCGCTTCGAACTCGGCGCGGTCGACCCAGAGAAAGCGCAGCGCGTCGACGTACGACAGCAGCATCGCGATCGGCAGCGTGCACGCGTAGACGATGCCGCGCCGCCGGCGGCCGAGGTAGAACCACTGCGCGCCGGCCCAGCCGAAGGCCAAGGCGAGCACGACCGCGAGAGCCCGCGATGGCCGCGCCGGCGTTCCGACATCGTGACCGGTGGCCTGCAGGAGATCGCGCCAGGCCTTGCGCAGCGGCGGCGCCGACGACCGACCGATGGCGAGAAACGCGAGATCGCGCAGCGCGACCGGCCAGCTGCGCACCGGCACGACGTGCACCGTTCCATCGGGGCGAAAGCCCACCAGGCCGCCGATGCGCCGGCGCGGATCGCGAAAGAACCACGTCGTCCATGCGGCCGGCAAGGCCTCGGGCCGCGACGCTTCGAGCCCCGGGCCCAGCACCGGCGCGAGCCGCGCGGCAAGCGCCGGGGCGACGGTGCCCTGCCCCAGCATCGCGAAGGCGAGGCGCCCGCGCGGGATGTGCGCCAGCGCCTGCTCGATCTCCCACAGCACGCCCGGCGAGGAGCCGACCCGGATGACGACGAGGCCCGCCACCTGCATCAGTGCCTGGACCTTCGCCTGCCACGCGTCGTGCGAGACGTACAGACGTGCCGCGCCCAGCTCGGGCAGTTCCTCGCCCGGCTTGCCGATCGCGACGACCGGCCCCAGGCGTTCGAAGATCGCGGCCAACTCCTCCTCGGGCGACGGCGGCCGCAGGATCTTCAACCAGCCGCGCGTCCAGGCCGACGCGTCGTCGGCGATGGTCGAGTCGGCGTCGTCCTGGAACGAGCGCAGATAGAGGATCGGCGGCCGCGGGTCGAGCGCCATGGCCTCGTCGGCCCCGGGCGCCTCGTGCTGACGGCTGCGCCGCCACAGCCGCCAGGCCGCGAGCAGCAGCGCATACGCGCCGACGGTGGCGACGAGCTCCCAGTTGCCGAATTCGGTGCGCGGCGTTTCGTCGTTGACGATCACCGTCCACAGCAGGGCCGGACCGAGCACGTTGGCGAGCAGCAGCTGCAGGCCGATGGCCCAGCGTCGGCGCGGATCGTCGAGGCGCAGCCGCTCGCCGCAGCCCGCGGCCAGCACGAGCAGGCCGATCGCGAACAGGTTCGCCGCGACCATCGACATCCACATGGCATCGATCAGGATCGCGCGGTCGAGTTGTCCGGCGTCGGTGACGCGGCCGGAGAGCAGCGCGATCAAACCGGCGCCGGCGGCGATGAGGGCGAGGCCCAGCGCTTTCACGCGCCGGTCCTCCATGGCGACCGCCGATGCACCGAGGGCGGCGGATGGCGTGGCCTGGACCGCGGGCGGGACGACCCTGAGCGGGTCGGAGAGCAAGGGGAAGTCGGCCGTTCGCGCGTCAGCCGACGCTGGCGGCGAGGGCTTGGTCAATGTCCCAGAGGATGTCATCGATGTGCTCGAGGCCGACCGAGATCCGGACCATGTCCGGCAGCACGCCCGCCGCCAGCTGCTGCGCCGCATCGAGCTGGCGGTGGGTCGTCGACGCCGGGTGAATGATGAGTGTGCGCGTATCGCCGATATTTGCAAGATGGCTCATGAAGCGCGCTGCTTCGATGAACCGCACGCCGGCTTCGAGCCCGCCGCGAACCCCGAATGCGAGCAGCCCCGATGCCCCCGGCCGTCCATCGACGGCGCGCATCTGGCGCGCCACCAGGGCGTGCTGCGGATGGTCCTCGAGGCCTGGGTAGTTGACCCAGTCGACGCGCGGGTGCGCGCGCAGGAACTCGGCGACCTTCAGCGCATTCGCGCAGTGGCGCTCCATGCGCACGTGCAGCGTCTCCACGCCTTGCAGGATCTGCCAGGCGCTCATCGGCGACAGCGCAGCACCGTAGACGCGCAACGCTTCCATGCGCGCCCGCATCGTGAAGCCGAAGTCGCCGAAGGTCTCGAAGAACTTGACGCCGTGGTAGCCCGGCGATGGCTCGGTCATGCCGGGGAACTTGCCGTTGTCCCACGGGAAGCGTCCGCTCTCGACCATCACGCCGCCGAGCGTGGTGCCGTGGCCGGCCAGGTACTTGGTTGCCGAGTGAACGACGATGTCGGCGCCGAAGCGGATCGGCGTGCAGAGGAACGGCGACGGCACCGTGTTGTCGATGATCAGCGGCACGCCGTGCGCATGGGCGACGTCGGCAACCGCGCCGATGTCGAGCACGTGCAGGCTCGGGTTGCCGATGCTCTCGGCGAACACCGCGCGCGTCGCCGGCCGCATCGCCGCGGCGAACGCGTCGGGCTGCGCCGCGTCGACGAACGTCGTCTCGATGCCGAGCTTCTTCAGGTTGACCGCCAGCATGCTGACCGAGCCGCCGTACAGCGCGCCGGCGGCAACGACATGGTCGCCTTGCTGCAGGAGAGTGAGCAGCGCGAGCGCTTCGGCCGCCATGCCGCTCGCCGAGGCCAGCGCCGCCCGTCCGCCTTCGAGTGCCGCGACGCGTTCCTCGAGCGCGGCAACAGTCGGGTTCGAGAGCCGCGAATAAACGTTGCCGAAGGTCTGCAGGTTGAACAGGCTCGCCGCATGGTCTGCGCTGTCGAAGACGAAGCTCGTCGTCTGGTAGATCGGCAGCGCGCGCGCACCGGTCGCTGCATCGGGGATCTGCCCGGCGTGGATCGCCAGGGTTTCGGGCTGGAAGACGCGATCGGCCATGGTCGGGGCGGCGTCAGACCGGTCGGCGCGCCGACACGATGCCGGTGTTGACGCCGGCCCAGTGCAGCCCGCCGAACAGGCGCGCATGCTCGATCTTCACGCAGCGGTTCATCACCGAATCGAGGCCGGCCTCGCGCGCCAGTCGATCGGCTTCGTCGTTGCACACGCCGATCTGCTGCCACAGGCAGCGCGCGCCTTTCGCGATCGCCTCGCGCGCGATCGGCAGCACGTCTTCGGTGCGCCTAAAGACGTCGACCAGGTCGATCGCTTCGGGGATCTCGGAAAGCGTCGGATAGCAGCGCTCGCCGAGGACCTCGGTGTAGCGCGGGTTGACCGGGATCACGCGGTAGCCGTGCTGCTGCATGTACTTCGCGGCGAAGTAGCTCGGCCGGTGCCACTCGGCCGACAGGCCGACCACCGCGATCGTGCGCGCGCTGCGCAGGATGCGGCGGAGGGTGGCGGCGTCGTCGGACATCGAAAGGCTCGGCTTGGCGGGCAACGTTAACCGATGCGCCGAGCCGGCAGGCGCCGCGCCGGCCGGCGAGTTCGCGCGCCGGCGTGACGCGCCGGTTCGCTCAGGACGACAGCGGTGGGTGCAGCGCCTCGCCGAGCGGCTCGTGCCGCATCGCCTCGGCGGCCGGGACGCGGCCCTTGGCCTGCAGCCAGGCCGAGTTCGCCTCGCGGCGCTCGATGCGGTCGCGCAGCTGCGCGAGGGCACCGGTGTCGTCGAGCAGGCGCAGACGCCATTCGGGCTCGATCGCTTCGGGACCGCGTGCCAGCGCACGCGACAACCGCTCGGCGCGCGCCGCTGCCTTCGGCCCGGTCGGCTCCGGACGCTGCCGGTTGGCGGTGACGACGCCATGCTGCACATGCGGGTCGACCACCGCCTCGACGAAGCCGGCATTGCGTTCGGCGATCAGCTCGGCGTGGCGGCGCGCTTCGGTCAGTACGAGCGGCGGCTCGATCTCCTCGGGAATCAGCAGCAGGCCCGCGCGCTCGAGTCGGCGACCCGCGGTGGCACGGCTGCCCCAGACCGAGAGCGGGATGGCGGCCAGCAGGCCGACGATGATCGGCGACAGCCAGACCGGAAACGGCGCACCGGTCGCGTGGATCGCGCCGATCCAGACCAGCGCGAACAACGTGTGCAGACCATGGCGCCGAGTCGCCTCGCCCCAGCTCGTCGCGGCGTCGCCGCGCGGCGGCGACTTCCACTCGAGCTTCCATCCGGTCAGCGCGGCGACGAAGAACTGGGTGTGGAACAGCATCCGGACCGGCGCCAGCAGCAGCGAGTGAAAGAACTCGATGAACGCGCTGCCGATCAGGCGGCTGGCACCGCCAAAGCACCAGGCGCGCCCGCGCAGCAGGATCACCAGCAGCGACATCGCCTTCGGTGCCAGCAGCAGCACGCCAGTCAGGCCGAACAGCGTGAGGATCAGTTTCAGGTTCGCGCTCGGCCAGATCGGGAACATCTGGTACGGCTCGATGAAGTAGATCGGGATGTCGTGCGCGTGGCGCGTGAACAGCAAGGTCGAGAGCAACAGGAACCCGAGCCAAAGCGGTGCCGAGGCGTACGCCAGCACGCCGGTCAGGAACACGCTGCGATGCACCGCGTGCAGGCTCGGCTCGAACATCAGCCGGGCGTTCTGCAGGTTGCCATGGCACCAGCGCCGGTCACGCTGCAGTTCGGCGAGCAAGTTCGGCGGAACCTGCTCATAGCTGCCGTGCAGGTCGTCGATGACCCACACCTTCCAGCCGGCGCGCCGCATCAGCGCCGCCTCGACGAAGTCGTGCGAGAGCACTTCGCCCGACAGCGAGCCGTTGCCGGGCAATGCGGGCAGGCCGCAATGCTCGATGAAGGGTTGCATGCGCAGGATCGCGTTGTGGCCCCAGTAATGCGATTCGCCGAGCTGCCAGAAGTGCATGCCCGCCGTGAACAGCGGCCCATAGGCGCGCGAGCCGAACTGCAGCACCCGGGCATGGAAGGTCTCGTGTCCGCAGGCGCGCGGCGCCGTCTGCAAGATGCCGGCCTCGGGGTTCGCCTCCATCAAGCGCACCAGCGTCGTCAGGCACTCACCGGTCATCAGGCTGTCGGCGTCGAGCACCACCATGTAGCCGTACGCCTTGCCCCAGCGGCGCGCGAAGTCGGACACGTTGCCGGCCTTGCGCTTGGTCCGGCGCTGGCGCCAGCGGTAGTACACGCGAACCGGCGGCGCGCCGTCGGGCTGGCTGGCCTGCAGCGCCGACACCAGGTCGGTCCAGGCGGCCTGCTCGGCGGCCTTGATGTCGGGCTGGTTGGTGTCGCTGAGGATGAAGAAGTCGAAGCCGCCCATCGCACCGGTGCGGGCCAGTGACTCGTAGGTTGCCCGCAGGCCGCCGTAGACGGTTGGAACGTCCTCGTTGCAGATCGGCATCACGATCGCCGTGCGCGGTGCCGGTCCGGCCGATTCTTGTGGCGCCTGCTTCAGCTCGCGCATCAGCGAGTGGCCGCCGTGGCCGGTCAGCATGACCCAGGCGCCCATTGCCGCGGTCCAGAAGCCGGCCGAGATCCAGCCGAACAGCACGCCGAACAGGATCAACAGGGCCTGCTCCGCGAACGTCCCGCCGTGCTGCGGCAGGATCTGCACCATCGCCCGGGTGCCGATCACGGCGCCGAGGACCACGAACGCGAGCAGGACCAGCCGACGCAGCATCAGCGGTCGGGTGTCGTGGGGAGCGCGCACCCGGCGCGGCGCCCCGCGGCCGATCACACGGCGGCCCGTCCGCACGAGCGGATGACCGGCCCAGGCCTCGAAGTGCATCGAGGCACGCGCGTACGGCGGCTGCGGAATTGGGCGGCTCATCGCTGCCTCTCTTCGCGGATCGGAAGCAGGAAACCGGCCCGAGCTGACAGCTGGGCACGCAAAGGGGCGCACGCGCGCCCGTGCTGGAAACGACGGGAGGTCATGGCTTCTCCGATTCGGACGGCAGGATGTAGCTCCAGGTCTCGCTGAGCGACTTGCCGTCCTGGCTGATGAAGGCGCGCATCTCGACCGCCTTGGTGGCATCGGCGCGCTTGACTCGAACGGTCATGCGCCACGCGCCGCTGACCTGGTTGCGATAAAGATTGCGTTCGCGCAGCTCGCCATTCGAGTCGACCGAGACCACGGCGTCGAGCTTTGGCTCGGCCCCGAGCGCCCGCAGCACCGGGCCGTCGAAGTCGACGATGAAATTGATGTCGCCGTCCGGTGCCTTCACATAGCCGCGGCCGCGCCGGGTCTGCACGACCCAGGCCTTGCCGGTCGGCACCGGCCCCTGCATCTGCCAGCGCAGGCGGTAGCTGAGCTCGATCGGCTTGCCGGCGACGACCGGCTGATTCGAGACCCAGTACGCGACGATGTTGTCGTTGGTCTCGTCCGGGGACGGAATCTGCACCAGCTCGACGCGGCCGGACTCCCAGGAACCGATCGGCTCGACCCAGACGCTCGGCCGGCGCTCGAACAGCGACTCCGGGTCCTCGTAGTTCGCCGCCTGCCGATCGCGCTGCATCAGCCCGAAGCCCTTCGGGTTGGTCGCGCTGAACGACGTGACGAGCAACCTTCGCGGATTGACGAGCGGACGCCAGATCCATTCGCCGGTGCCGGTATCGATCGACAGGCCGTCCGAATCGTGGACCTCGGGCCGGTAGTCGTCCTTGCCCGGCTGGTTCTCTCCGAACGTGAACATGCTGGTCAGCGGGGCGATTCCGAGCTTGGCGATCGCCTCGCGTGGGAAGACCCGCGCGGTCACCTGCATCACGGTGTCGACGCCCGGCGAGACCACGAACCGGTAGGCGCCGGTGACGCGGCGCGACTCGAGCAGCGCATAGATCGTCACCGCATTCGCGCCGCGCTTCGGCTTCTCGACCCAGAACTCCGAGAAATGCGGGAACTCCTCGCCGCCCGGCCCGGCGGTGTCGACTGCCACGCCGCGCGCCGAGAGCCCGTAGATCTGGTTCTTGCCGAGCGCCCGGAAGTAGCTCGCGCCGGCGAAGACGAGGACCTCGTCCTTGTAGGTCGGCCCATTGATCGGGTAGTGGACGCGGAAGCCGGCAAAGCCGATGTCGCGCAGCTTCTGCAGGTCGATCTTGTTGCGCCCGTAGGTGAACTGCTCCGGATCGAACTTGACCGGGCGCACCTGGCCCTGGTCGATCGTGTGGATCGCCACCGGCTCGCGCAACCCGCGACCCATGTGCAGGAACATCAGCTCGAACGGCAGCTTCTCGCTGCGCCAGAGCGCCTCGTCGGTCTTGAAGCGGATGTCGCGCAGCGCGTCGTAGTCGAGGTCGCGCAACTCCGCCGGCAGGCGGTCGACCGGCACCTTGTAAGGCTTTGCGGCGATGCCGCGTGCCACTGCGGTCACGTCGTCGAAGCCGAAAGACGCCGCCGCAGCAGCCTGCGCGAACGAGACGCAGGCGATCAGCGTCAGGACATGCTGCAGCCAGCGCGACCGCGGGATCGCCTGCACTGCGCATTCCTCTGAATTATTTTTGTGACCTGCTCGCATTTCCCTCGAGTGCCTTGTCCTGGTGCGCGTGCGGCCTGCGGCCAGCCATCAGACGGGGACGGCAAGAAGAATGCCCGGCAGCTTGTCACAGCCGGGCATTTCGAGGAAGAGCGCCGGTCAGCGGCGCACGAGCGAAGTTGTTTCCAAATGTGGGTGCGTCGTCGTGCCCTTCAAGCGTGCTTGCGGTCGAAGAACTGCTCGTCTTCGGTCGAGCCCTTCAACGCCCCGGTCGATGCGTCGCGCTCGATCGTCGTCGTGACCGCGTCGAAATAGCCGGTCCCGACCTCGCGCTGGTGCTTGACCGCAGTGAAGCCCTTCTCCGCCGCGGCGAATTCTGCCTCCTGCAGCTCGACAAACGCGCTCATGTTGCTGCGCGCGTAGCCGTGGGCCAGGTTGAACATCGAGTAGTTCAGGCTGTGGAAGCCGGCCAGCGTGATGAACTGGAACTTGTAGCCCATCGCGCCGAGCTCGCGCTGGAATTTGGCGATCGTCGCGTCGTCGAGGTTCTTCTTCCAGTTGAAGCTCGGCGAGCAGTTGTACGCCAAGAGCTTGCCCGGGTACTTCTTGTGGATCGCTTCGGCGAACGCCTTGGCGTAGGCAAGGTCCG
>JBDSAB010000271.1:0-7441 GCA_039922395.1 Caldimonas sp. | reverse complement strand
GCGCGCATCGACCTCACAGGCAGAGTCCTGTTTCCCCTCAGAAAGCGCGGCCCGGTCCGCGCTTTTTGCATTCCTGGAGTTTCACGATGATCTCGATTCAATTGCCTGACGGTTCCCGACGCGAATTTGACGCGCCGGTGACGGTTGCCGAAGTGGCCGCGTCGATCGGCCCGGGCCTGGCGAAGGCAGCGCTTGCCGGAAGAGTCGGCGAGGGAGCGGATGCGCGCACCGTCGACACCGACTTCCGGATCGATCACGACACCCGGCTCGCGATCCTTACCGAGAAGGATCCGGCCGGCCTCGACGTGATCCGGCATTCGACAGCGCACCTGCTCGCCTATGCGGTGAAGGAGCTGTATCCCGATGCGCAGGTGACGATCGGTCCGGTCATCGAGAACGGCTTCTTCTACGACTTCTCGTACAAGCGCCCGTTCACGCCGGAGGATCTGGTCGCGATCGAAGCGAAGATGACCGAGCTCGCGAAGAAGGACGAGAAGGTCGGACGCCGCGTCTTGCCGCGCGATGAGGCGATCGCGCATTTCAAGAGCATCGGCGAGGCCTACAAGGCCGAGATCATCGGCAGCATCCCGGCCGGCGAGGAGGTCTCGCTCTATCGGGAGGGCGCCTTCGAAGATCTCTGTCGCGGGCCACACGTGCCGTCGACGGGCCGGCTCAAGCACTTCAAGCTGATGAAGGTGGCAGGCGCCTACTGGCGCGGCGACCACCGCAACGAGATGCTCCAGCGCATCTACGGCACCGCGTGGGCGACGAAGGACGAGCTGCAGCAGTACCTGCGCATGCTCGAGGAAGCCGAGAAGCGCGACCATCGCCGGCTCGGCCGCGAGCTCGACCTGTTCCACATCGACGACGTCGCGCCCGGTGTCGTGTTCTGGCACCCGAAGGGCTGGGCGCTCTGGCAGCAGATCGAGCAGTACATGCGCGGCGTCTACCGCGACACCGGCTACCAGGAAGTCAAGGGCCCGCAGTTGCTCGACAAGAGCCTGTGGGAGAAGACCGGCCACTGGCAGAACTACCGCGAGAACATGTTCACGACGGAGTCGGAGAAGCGCGAATACGCGCTGAAGCCGATGAACTGCCCGGGGCATGTGCTGATCTTCAAGTCGCACATGCGCAGCTACCGCGACCTGCCGCTGCGCTACGGTGAGTTCGGCCAGTGCCATCGCAACGAGCCGAGCGGCGCGATGCACGGGATCATGCGGGTGCGCGGCTTCACGCAGGACGACGGCCACATCTTCTGCACCGAGGACCAGATCTTCGACGAGTGCGTCGCCTACACCGCGCAGCTGCAGAAGGTCTACGCCGACTTCGGCTTCACCGACATCATCTACAAGGTCGCGACGCGCCCGGAGAACCGGGTCGGCTCGGACGCGTTCTGGGACAAGGCCGAGCACGCGCTGATGGAAGGCCTGCGCCGCTCCGGCGTCGCTTTCGAGATCGCACCAGGCGACGGCGCCTTCTACGGCCCGAAGATCGAGTACACGCTGAAGGACGCGATCGGCCGGCAATGGCAGCTCGGCACAATGCAGGTCGACTACAACACCGCCGAGCGGCTCGGCGGCGACTACGTGACGGAGACCAGCGGACGTGCGTTCCCGGTGATGCTGCACCGGGCGATCGTCGGCAGCTTCGAGCGTTTCATCGGCATCCTGCTCGAGCACCACGCCGGCGCGCTGCCGGCCTGGCTGGCACCGTTCCAGGCGAGCGTCCTGACGATCACCGAAGGGCAGGCGGACTACGCGCAGGAAGTTGTCAAAACGCTGCAAAAACAAGGACTTAGAGTCGCCGCGGATTTGCGCAACGAAAAGATTACGTATAAAATCCGAGAGCACTCGTTGCAAAAGGTCCCGTACATCCTCGTCGTAGGCGACAAGGAGAAGGCAAACGGGGCCGTTGCCGTGCGCGCCCGTGGCAACCAGGACCTCGGTGCGATGTCGGTTTCCGATTTCGCGCAGAGGCTCGCGGCTGACATCTCCCAAAAAGTGTGAAGACACCTTGCGCGAAAGCGCTTTTGGGCGGCGCGCTTTGATCGTTTCGAAATCCGCTGCCTTGGGTTTCGTTGAAAGGGATACGCCATCGCTACTTTCGCTGACCGTCGCACACCGAACGCCGAACGCAAGCACCGCCTGAACCGGGAGATCATGGCTCCCGAAGTCCGACTGAACGGACCCGAGAACGAACCGCTGGGCATCGTCAGCATCACCGAGGCGCTCCGCCTCGCGGGAGAGCAGGACGTCGATCTGGTCGAGATCGTCGCGCAGGCCGACCCGCCGGTCTGCCGCCTGATGGACTACGGCAAGTTCAAGTACCAGGAACAGAAGAAGGCGGCCGAGGCGAAGGCCAAGCAGAAGGTCATCGAGATCAAGGAAGTGAAGTTCCGTCCCGGCACCGACGAGGGCGACTACGCGATCAAGATGCGGAACCTCCGCCGATTCATCTCCGAAGACGGCGACAAGGGCAAGGTGACGTTGCGCTACCGGGGTCGCGAGATCACCCACCAGGACATCGGCATGCGGCTGCTGGAGCGGATCCGCGACGAACTCGCCGACGTCGCGGTGGTCGAGAACATGCCGAAGCTCGAAGGGCGCCAGATGATCATGGTGCTCGGGCCGAAGAAGCGATAGAGAGAACAGGATTCGGCGCCGCGGTCTGGTCACCGCAGCGCCGTGCAGAAGCGGCTGCAGGCCTACAAGACGGCAAGACCTTGCCGGCGCCTGCAACAGCAATCAACAAGGAGCAGTCATGCCCAAGATGAAGACCAAGAAGAGCGCTGCAAAGCGCTTCCGCGTTCGACCGGGCGGCACCGTCAAGCGGGGCCAGGCGTTCAAGCGCCACATCCTGACCAAGAAGTCCACCAAGGTGAAGCGCCATCTGCGCGGCGCCGTCGCGGTGCACGAGACGAACATGGGCCACATGGCGCAGATGCTGCCGTTTGCCGGCCTGTGACCCGTCCCTCGATTTCGAACTTCCAGGAGTAACCCATGCCTCGCGTCAAACGTGGTGTCACGGCCCGTGCCCGACACAAGAAAGTACTCGCCTTCGCCAAGGGCTTCCGCGGCCGCCGCAAGAATGTCTTCCGGATCGCCAAGCAGGCGGTCATGCGCGCCGGGCAGTACGCCTATCGCGATAGGCGCACCAAGAAGCGCGTCTTCCGCCAACTCTGGATCGCCCGCATCAACGCGGCGAGCCGCAGCATGGGCATCACCTACAGCCGCTTCATGGCCGGCATGAAGAAGGCCTCGATCGACATCGATCGCAAGGTCCTGGCGGACATGGCGGTCAACGATCCGGCCGCGTTCGGCAGCATCGTCGACAAGGTGAAGGCCCAGCTCGGTTGAGCGTCCGCAGCTTGCCGGGTGCAGCGATGAACCGTCGAGGCGCTGCACCCCGTCTGCTGTCGATCTTCTCCGGCGCCCGTCATTCGGGCGCCTTCGATGGCGCCTGCTGGGCGCCGCGGCGATGAACGAATTCGACTCCCTGGTGGCGGCCGCCGAGGCCGACTTCGCGCAGGCGCACGCGCCCGCCGAGCTCGAAAACGCCAAGGCGCGCTACATCGGCAAGTCCGGCCGCGTCACCGAGTTCCTGAAGGCGCTCGGGTCACTTGGCGCCGACGAGAAGAAGGCGCGCGGCGCGCTGATCAACGCGGCAAAGCAGCGCATCGAAGCCGCACTCGCCGCGCGCCGCGACGCGCTGGCGCAGGAGGAGCTGGACCGACAGCTCGCCGCCGAAGCGCTCGACGTTACCTTGCCCGGCCGCACGTGCGGCAATGGCAGCCTGCACCCGATCACGCGCGCACGCATGCGCATCGAGGCGATCTTCCGCTCGATGGGCTTCGACGTCGCCGACGGTCCGGAGATCGAAACCGACTGGTACAGCTTCACCGCGCTCAACAATCCCGAGAACCATCCTGCGCGCTCGATGCAGGACACGTTCTATGTCGACGTCAAGGATGCCGAGGGCCACTGGCTCAACCTGCGCCCGCACACGTCGCCGATGCAGATCCGCTATGCCCAGTCCCACGCGAAGAAGCATGCCGGCGCGCTGCACATGCCCGACATCCGCGTCATCGCGCCCGGGCGGACCTACCGCGTCGACAGCGATGCGACGCACTCGCCGATGTTCCACCAGGTCGAAGGCCTGTGGATCGGCGAGCAGGTCAGCTTTCGCGACCTGAAGTCGATGTACCTCGAGTTCGTCCAGGCGTTCTTCGAGACCGACGACCTGCAACTTCGCTTCCGTCCCAGCTATTTCCCGTTCACCGAGCCGAGCGCCGAGATCGACATCATGTTCAAGAGCGGTCCGCTCGAAGGCCGATGGCTCGAGGTTTCCGGTTCGGGACAGGTGCATCCGCAGGTCGTCCGCAACATGGGGCTCGATGCCGAGCGCTACATCGGCTTCGCATTCGGCTCGGGCATCGACCGGCTCGCGGTGCTGCGCTACGGCATGGGCGATCTGCGCCCGTTCTTCGAGAACGACCTGCGCTTCCTCGCGCAGTTCGAGTAGCCTGAGGTCGCGATGCAGTTGCCCGAGTCCTGGCTGCGCGAGTTCTGCAATCCGCCGATCGGCAGTCGCGCGCTCGCCGATCTGCTGACGATGTCCGGCATGGAGGTCGAAGAGGCGCGCTCCGTCGCGCCACTGTTCACCGGCGTCGTGGTCGGGCAGGTCGTCGAGGTCGCGCGCCATCCGAATGCCGACCGGCTCAGCGTCTGCCAGGTCGATGCCGGCGTCGGCAGGCCGCTCAACATCGTCTGCGGCGCGCCGAACGTGCGTGCCGGCATCAAGGTGCCGTGCGCGCTCGTCGGTGCGGCGTTGCCGCCACCCGGTGACAGCGCGGACGGGGCGCCGTTTCACATCCGCCTCGGCGAGTTGCGCGGGGTCGAGAGCC
Organism: Caldimonas sp.; assembly: GCA_039922395.1. GTDB lineage: Bacteria > Pseudomonadota > Gammaproteobacteria > Burkholderiales > Burkholderiaceae_C > Schlegelella_A. Next base: position 2,538 of record JBDSAB010000271.1, on the reverse strand, counting down.
AGGGCATGTTGTGCTCGGCGCGCGAGCTCGGCCTTTCCGACGACCACGCCGGCCTGCTGGTGCTCGGCGAAGACGCGGTGATCGGGCGCGATGTCCGAGAGCAGCTCGACCTCGACGACACGCTGTTGACCTTGAAGCTGACGCCGAATCTCGGCCATTGCCTCAGCGTCTACGGCATCGCGCGCGAGGTCTCGGCGCTGACCGGCGCACCGCTTGTCTCGCCGTCGTTCCCAGTGGTCGCGGTGACGCAGGATGCGACGCTGCCGGTGTCGATCGAAGCGCCCGACCTGTGCGGACGCTTCTCGGGCCGCATCGTGTCGGGCGTCGATCCGAAAGCGCCGACGCCGGCCTGGATGGTCGACCGCCTGGCGCGCTGCGGTCAGCGCTCGGTGTCCGCATTGGTCGACATCTCCAACTACGTGATGTTCGAGTATGGGCGGCCCTCCCACATCTTCGACCTCGACAAGATCCACAACGGGTTGTCGGTGCGCTGGGCGCGCGCCGGCGAGAAGCTCGAACTGCTGAACGGCAGCACCGTCGATCTCGATGCGGCGGTCGGCGTGATCGCTGACCACCAGGCGGTCGAGTCGTTGGCCGGCGTGATGGGCGGTGCGGCAACGGCCGTCTCCGACGACACGCGAAACGTCTACGTCGAGGCGGCGTTCTGGTGGCCGGACGCAGTCGCCGGACGTGCGCGTCGCTACGGCTTCTCGACGGACGCCGGGCATCGCTTCGAACGCGGTGTCGATCCGGCCGGCACGGTCGAGCACATCGAGCGCATCACGAAGCTGATCGTCGAGATTTGCGGCGGCAGCGCGACCCGCTGCGGTCCGATCGACGACCAGGTCGTCAACCTGCCGAAGCGGACGCCGGTCACGCTGAGGGTCGAACGTGCCGCCAAGGTCATCGGCATGGCGCTGACCATCGAGCAGTGCGAAGCGGTGATGCGCAAGCTCGGACTGCCGTGTACACGCCAGGGCAATCGGCTGGTGGTGACGCCGCCGAGCTGGCGCTTCGACCTGCAGATCGAGGAAGACCTGATCGAAGAGGTCATCCGCGTTCTCGGCTACGACACGCTGCCGGCCCAGCCGCCGCTCGGCGCGCTGACGCCGCGCGTTCCGAGCGAGAGTCGGCGCGAGGCCGATGCGCTGCGCGAGCAGATCGCCGCCATCGGCTATCGCGAGACGGTGAACTTCAGCTTCGTCGAGGACGCCTGGGAGCGCGACCTCGCCGGTAACGCCGATCCGATCCGCGTGCTGAACCCGATCTCCAGCTCGATGACCGTGATGCGCTCGAGCCTGCTGGGCAGCCTGCTCGGCGTGCTGCGGCTGAATCTTTCGCGACGGGCGACGCGTGCGCGGGTGTTCGAGGTCGGACGCGTCTTCATCCGCGATGCCTCGGCCGCCGACGGGCCGGACGGCGTGGCCGGCGTGCGCCAGCCGATGCGCATCGCCGGCCTCGCCTACGGCACGGCCTATCCGTTGCAGTGGGGCGAAAAGGAACGGCCCGTCGACTTCTTCGATGTGAAGGGCGACGTCGAGGCGCTGTGCGCGCCGGCCGTTGCGACTTTCGCTCCCGCCTCTCATCCGGCGCTCCATCCGGGCCGCAGCGCGCGTATCGAGATCGATGGCAAGGCCATCGGCCACGTCGGCGAGCTGCATCCGAAATGGCGCCAGCAGTTCGAGTTGCCAGGCGCTCCGGTGCTTTTCGAGCTGGACCTCGCCGCCCTGCAGACGAGCCGGCTGCCGAGCTACTTGCCGCTGCCGCGCCAGCAGCCGGTCTGGCGTGACTTGGCCGTGATCGCGAAGGATTCGGTGACGCATGCCGCGCTGAAGGCCGCGATCGCCGGCGTGCCGAGCGGCCTCGTGCGTTCGGTGAATCTGTTCGACCTGTACAAGCCGGCGAAGCCGAACGCCGACTTCGCGGCCGATGAGCGCAGCCTGGCCATTCGGCTCGAGATCCGGGATGACGAGACCACGCTGACCGACGAGCGCATCGACAATGTCGTCACCGAGGTGCTGCTTGCGCTTCGGGAACGCGTCGGCGCCCGCCTGCGCACCTGAAAGCCTTTCGATGAATCCGCCCGATCCGGTCCGCAAGCGCATGCTCCTCGAGACGCTCGAGACGCCGACCTTGACCAAGGCCGAGCTGTCCGAGCTGCTGTTCGAGCGGCTCGGGCTGAACAAGCGGGAGTCGAAGGACATGGTCGAAGGCTTCTTCGACCTGATCCAGAAGACGCTGCTGACCGGCGACGACGTCAAGTTGTCCGGCTTCGGCAACTTCAACATCCGGCGCAAGGCGCCGCGGCCGGGCCGCAATCCGCGGACCGGCGAGTCGATCCCGATCAAGGCCCGCAATGTCGTGACCTTTCACGCAAGCCCTAAACTCAAGGGAGTCGTGCAAGGCGACACGCAAGTCGGCGAGGAGTTCGAGTAAAGTCTAGCTTTATCTCCTGATCTCATTGATTTTCATGGAGAAATCGCTCCCTTCGATTCCCGCCAAGCGCTACTTCACGATCGGCGAGGTGAGCGAGCTGTG
>JBDSAB010000270.1:0-2765 GCA_039922395.1 Caldimonas sp. | reverse complement strand
CCGGATTGCAGACGGCCGTTCAGGCCGGCGCCCATCCGCTATTACCCAAGCCAGCGCTTGCGCCGCCGATAGTGATTTCGTGCTGCGGTAGCTCTTGCGTTCACCCGCCTGACCTATCGAATTCGTGGTGCAGTCAGGACGGCGACAGCGCGACCATCGCAGGGCCTTCGGGCGGATGCGACTGGACAAGCAGTCCGCGCTGATTCGCCTCTTCCCAAACCGGCAGGCGGGGGCAGGATGTGCGCCACGCGTCGATCAGCTCCGCATAAGGCCGCGAAGAGAAGCCGATCGACTCGACGAGGTCCATAACCAGTGCATCGACGGGATTCGACATGCCTAATCTCCGTTCGCAGAGTTCGAGAGCAAGCCCAGCGATGCCGCAATGCGCGGCGCCTTTGCATTGTTTCGATGACTGAGTGGCCCGGTGACCCCAACCTTTGAGATGCCCCGGGCCTCCATTCATCAAAGCCCCAGACCGATCAACCTGGGCAACGCGCACTGGCCCGGTTGGGCACCTGCGACCCCTTCCAGTAGTCGTCCTTCCACTCGAAAGTCGCGAGGCCCGGACGAACATAGTCGTACGGATCGTGGAAGCCGCGGATCTCGGGCCGGAGTTCTACAGGCAGGGCCGGCGAGGCATTGCTGAACTCGCGCTGGATCGCCTTCAGGTAGTACATCGACGCGCCGATGTTGAAGTTGTCGGAGTGCGTCATGTAGAACACCTTGGGCTGCAGCCGCGAGATGTACTCGGTGATGTCGCGCACGCCGGTGACGGTTTCGCCGATGCTGACACCCGACCCGAGTTCGACGTCGGTCTTCGGCAGCCCCGACAGGAGCGGCTGGATCTGCGGGGCGAGCTCGCGGATCGGTCCCGCGGTGTTGTGCCACGTGAACGTGAAGTCGGAACCGGCGACGGTGAACTGGTACATCAGCGAGATCGCTCCGCCGACGCCTGCCTGAGTGCGCGTGTCCAGTGTCGGCGCCGGCTGCGGCGGGAACAAGCTGTCCACCCGCGGGTCGCGAACCGGGCTGATCGGATTGGTCGTCTGCGGCGCACCCGGGGCGGCACCCGAGTGCTGGTGCTTGAAGGCGCTGATGCACAGGTCGGGGTTCAAGGCGTTCACCGTGCGAAGGACACCGGGGGCCTCCCCGGTGGGCGTGATGGTGACGCACTTCACCGTGTTGCCGGTACCGAACATCCGCGCGGCATCGCCTTGCATGGCGGCGCAGTGCTCGGCCGCGCCATAGATCGTCGCGCCCGTGAGCTTGGCGATGTAGGCGGCGTTGTCGGCGTGATCGCCATGCCCGTGGCCGAGGAAGATCGCCTCGGGGTTGACGTCGACCAGATCCTGCCTCAAGAGCGGCACGTAGCCGGCGCGGGTGTCGGACATCCGATAGATGTACGAATCGAGCAGGAACACGCGCCCCTTCGCCGCGACGGCGAACGACGCGACGCTGAACCAGGAAATGATGACCTTCTTCTCGTCGATCTTTCCGTTCTTCGGATTGACGTTCTCAGGGCCGAACAGACGTTGCCTTGCCGCAATCATCGCGGCGAACGCATCGGGATCGGTGCGTCGAAGCCGCGCTGGATTCAGATTCAGCGGCTTCAGGTTCGGCTCGTCGTCGTCGTCGGCGAAGGCGGGGAGCGGAACGGCGGCCGCAGCCAAGGCTGCGCCGATCAAGAGATAGCGAGAGCGATTCATGCATGTCTCCTCAAGTTGTTGGCGGACGATGCTGCTCGAGGTGTTGGACTCCGTCGGTCCTGACGACCTTCGGTGAGCGACGCACGTTCGCCTCTCTCAACAGCACGGCCCATGTCTATCAGCAGGTGAAGCCTGCGACTGCAAGCCTCGTCGGCAATATTGAGCCAGTCATTCCGGCTTGTCGACTAGGCCGAAAGTCCTATATGCCTGCGTCGAGCACGGCGAGGCGCTTGTGATGTAAGCAGGCGCAACCGAGAGACGAGCTGTCAATGACACTGACAGCCGCACGGCGCTGACTCACAGGTGTCGTAGACAGGTCGCTGGAGGAAACTTGAGAAGGAAGAGCGGCACGGGGACCCGCTCTCACTGGTGGAGAGGGTGTCCGCCTCCGTCGAACTTCATTCCGCATCAATCGCTCTCAGGACGAGCGACTCCCGCAGGTAAACCGCCGATGCGTTGACGCAAATGGCGTCATGCCGCATCATCCAACCTCTCGTCTGTAGGTGGGCGGTTGAGTGGGATTGTTATGCCGAGAAAGTCGAGGGAGCTGTCAGCACTCGAGGTCAATCGTCTGTCTACACCCGGACTTCATTTCGTCGGCGGCGTGGCCGGCTTAGCGATGCAGGTTCAGACGCCAAACGCCCGAAGCTGGATCCTCCGCATGTCGATAGCGGGTAAGCGGCGGGAGATGGGCCTCGGCGGCTTTCCGAGCGTCACTCTGGCCGATGCCCGCCGCCGCGCTCGAGAAGAGCGCGAGAAGCTCGACAAGGGCATTGATCCGATTGACGAGCGGGACGCGGCGTCCCTCAGGCTCCGATCGGCCAAGGCCGGCGCAATCACTTTTAAGACTGCAGCGCTGGCGTACATCGAGACGCACGAGCCGGGTTGGCGCAACGCAAAGCATGCCCAACAGTGGAGAAACACTCTGGAAAGCACGTTCCCGACGCTCGGCAGCTTGCAAATCAGCGCCGTGGGGCTGCCGCACGTCCTCTCGGTGCTCCAACCGATTTGGAAGACCAAGACCGAAACCGCATCTCGGCTGCGCGGGCGCATCGAGTC
>JBDSAB010000269.1:0-42204 GCA_039922395.1 Caldimonas sp. | reverse complement strand
CCCGATGCCGGCGCCGGCGGATCGCGCGCTCGCTGCGGTGGTCCGGCAGTTCGCGATTCCGCGGGCGCTGCTCGAGGCGCTGTTGGAGGGTTTCGAGTGGGACGCCGAGGGCCGCCGTTACGACACGCTCGATGACCTGCATGCGTACGCGGCTCGCGTCGCCGGCTCGGTCGGCGCGATGATGGCGCTGCTGATGGGCGTTCGCTCTGCGGAAGCGGTGGCGCGCGCCTGCGACCTCGGGGTCGCGATGCAGCTGTCGAACATTGCGCGCGACGTCGGCGAGGATGCTCGCAACGGTCGCCTCTACCTGCCGCGCGCGTGGTTGCACGAGGCCGGGATCGAGCCGGAGCGCTGGCTGGCAGCGCCCACGTTCGAGCCGGCGCTCGGCGGCGTCGTCCGTCGCATCCTCGATGCCGCCGACGTGCTGTATGCGCGTGTCGATGCCGGGGTTGCCTCTCTGCCCCTCGGCTGCCGCGCCGGGATCAATGCAGCGCGCTTCCTGTATGCCGACATCGGCCACGAGGTGGCTCGGCGCGGACTCGATTCGGTGTCGCAGCGCGCGGTCGTCCCGGCTGCGCGCAAGGCCCGCCTGCTGGTCAAAGCGGGAATGGGGTTGTTCCCGGCCTCGGCGACGCAATCGCTCGGAGCGCTGCCGGCGACACAGTTCCTTCTTGATGCGGTTGCCGCGTGCCCGCTGCCGACGCGTCCCGACAACACGACGACCTCGCCGCAGCGCGGCGGGATCGGCCGCGCCGCCTGGGTCGTCGCGCTGTTCGAGCAGCTCGAGCTGCGCGAGCAGGGATTGCAGCGCGAGCCGACCTGACGCGAGCGTCGCTCTGGCGGCACCCAGCCGGCTCGACACGATGTACGGACTGATCGAGCTCGGCCTCGTCTTCGGGTCGGTGCTCGCGCTGGCGGTCTGGGAATTGATTCGCCTGCGCCGGGAGATGCGCCGTGATCGTGAGCGCGCCGAGCAAGTCCGTGGCGACGACGGGTCGGTGTAAGCCGCCGTCTGCTGCAGGCGCCGCGTTCCTGTCCTGGCCCGGACCACCGAGGGCGGGTCACCGCATGGACGAGCCTTTTCCGGTGCGCATCAAATCGATGACCGCGAGGACGAGGGGCGCGCCGAGCAGCCACCAGACCAAGAGTGAAGAACCGTTCATGAGATGCCTCCAAGGGGGGCGGAAGGATCTCGCAGCGAGGCAAGCCACGTGCCGTGATGGGGTCACGGCCGGGCGCCGCGCACGCCGTCATCGCGCGCCCGCAAGCTACCGGGCCAGCGACGCCTCGATGCCCTCGGCAGCAGTCATCCCTGGAAGCAGCGGCATCGATGCCGCGCTGCCCGGCAGCCATTTGCAGAGCATGGCGCGCAGGCCCTCGAGCTGGATCGGCTTGGTCATGCAGTCGTCCATGCCGACGCTGCGACAGCGATCGGCCTCGCTGACCAGTGCGTTCGCAGTCAGGGCGACGATCGGCATGCGCGTTCGGCCCGCTTCGGCATTGCGGATCGCCACGACCAGCTCGAAGCCGTCCATCTCGGGCATCTGCAGATCGGTCAGCAACAGGTCGTAGCCGCCGGCCTGCCAGCGCTCGAAGGCGAGACGGCCGTTCTCGGCGATGTCCGCCGTGAAGCCGAAGATCTCGAGCTGACGCGTCACGACCGTCTGATTCACTTCGTTGTCTTCGGCCACCAGGATTCTGGTCAGCGGCGCAGTCAACGCCGGCACTGCCGTAGGCAGCGGTGCAGGGTTCATGCTCGCCGGCATCGACAGGGCCTCGCGTTGTCGCGCGGCGAGGGCCACGGCTCGCACGAAGACGCTGCGGCACAGCACATCGCGATTCACGTAAACGGGCTCGCCGCGCTGGCTGTCACGCGGGCGCCGACGACCGGGTTCGATGACCACGAAGCGCAGATCGACGTCCCGGCGCTCGTCGCAGACTGCCCGGATTGCGGCGCGTGTCGGCTCGCCCGCCTCGTCGGCAACGACGCCGATCCAGGTGCCCGCCTCGCAGGTGCGCAGCCATTGCTGCGCAGCCGATGGCGTCGGTACCCGGTGCGCGGCGGCACCGCTGCCGACGAGATAGGCCACCAGGTCCTCGGCCAATCCTTCCTTGTCGTCCAGCACGAGGCATCGCACGCCGTTCAGATCGCGCATCGCCACCTCGTCGTCGACGGCGGTGGTGAGCGGCCGCAGCGGCACCGTCACCGTGAAAACCGACCCTTCGCCGAGCTCGCTGCGCACGCCGATCTCGCCGCCCATCATCTCGACCAGGCGATGCGAGATGCTCAGCCCGAGCCCGGTCCCGCCGAAGCGCCGGGTGGTGCTGGTGTCGGCCTGGGTGAATGGCGTGAACAGGCGTGCCAGGGTCGCCGCGTTCATGCCGATGCCGTTGTCGATCACGGTCACTTCGAGCATCGGTGCGGAGCGGCTGTTGCAGATACTCGCGCGGACCGCGACGCGGCCGCCTGTGCTGGCGCCGCCGCTGAACTTGATCGCGTTGCCGATCAGGTTGACGAGCACCTGGCGCAGCCGGCTGGCATCGCCGAGGACGCGCGCCGGCAGGATCGGATCGATGAAGAGCGACAAGGCCACGCCCTTGCGCGCGGCCAGGTGATCCAGCATGTCGACGACCGCTTCGACGACGCGCGCGACATCCATCGGCAGCGCCTCGACGTGGAATCGGCCCGCTTCGATCTTCGAGAAGTCGAGCACGTCGTCGACGATGACGAGCAACGCTTCGGCCGACTCCTTGACGGTCTTGACGATCTCGGCCTGATCGTGGCGAAGGCTGCTCTGCTCGAGCACATCGATCATGCCGATCACGCCGTTCATCGGCGTGCGGATCTCGTGGCTCATCGCGGCGAGGAATTCCGATTTGGCGGCGTTCGCGGTGTCGGCCTGGCGCTTCGCGACCTTCAGCTCGGCGACCGCCTGCGCCAGAGCCTGGTCGCGCCCCTGGATCTGGCCCAGCATCGCGTTGAAGCCGTCGACCAGCACGCCGGCCTCGTCGCGCGTCGTCTTGGTCGCGCGCACCGAGTAGTCGCCGCGACGCGTCACATCGCGCATCATCCACGCGAGGCCGACCAGCGGCGCCGAGATGAAGCGCTGCAACCACGAAGCGAGCAGGTAGGCGACCCCCAGCGACCCGGCAAAGACGAGCGCGGCGAACGCGAGCTGGCGGCGAACCTGCGCCTGCAGGCCGGCGTCGTCGACAGCGAGGTCGAGGTAGCCGATCATCTTGCCGTCCACCTCGATCCGGTGGATCAGGTGGATGTAGCCGGGTTCGAACGTGTGGTGCGACGCCGCGCCCGAATCGAGCACCAGGCGATTGCGCCGGTGGGTCGCCTCGGTGTGGCGGATCTGCTCGACGACGTCCCTCAGTTGCGGCTCGGCGCTGCGCGCCCCAGCGAACTGCGTGCCGTCGAGGAGCGCGATGTGAGCGACCAGGATGCCCGTTTCCTTGGCCAGCGTGCCGGCGATCTCGGCCGCCGCGGTGCGGTCGCGGAACGCCAGCGCGGGCGCGACGTTGATCGCCGAGATGCGCGCCAGCGCGGTGGCCGACGTCACCATCGACTCGCGCGCGGCGGCGGTCTGGTTGTAGACAAAGATCGCCGAAGCCGACAGCAGCGCCAACGTCGTCGTCGCGACCGCGACCGCGATGATCCGCGCCTTGATCGACAGCGACTGCAGCGACAGCTTCATCGCGGAGATCGGCCGCTGCGACTGGGCGATCGAGCGCCGCTCATTGCTGGATGTCCCTGGCCAGGCGCAACAGCTTGGAGCTGAGCGCGAGGCGCGGCCCGAGCGCCTTCATGTTGACCTCGAACGAGATCTTGGCGTCGCCCATCGCCATGTTCAACGCGACACCCCTGCGCGCGGAATCCGTGCTGTCTGCGACCGTCAGCATCGCGGCGCTGCGCAGCGGTTCGAGCACGCGCGCCGAGCTGGCGAGCGCCGATTGAGCGACGAACACGATCTGGCAGTTGTTCAGCGACTCCTTGCCCACCCGCTGCACGGCGATGATGCGACTGCCGACCCGCTTGCCGTTCAGCGCATCGACTTCGGCGCCGAACGGATCGTCGCCATAGATGCAGAGGTTCAGTGTCGAGCCGACATCCGCCGGCCACTCGGTGTAGAGCGCGAAGTTGTAGAGAAAGGCCGCCTTGAGCCGGTACTCGGGCAGCTCCTCGGCCCCGGCAGGCGATAGCCAGGCCAGGCACAGCGCGACGCCGCTAACAAGGCGCCGCAGGCGATCCGATGCGCCGATGCCGGACGGCGACGGGCCGCGCGGGCCCGGCCCGCGGCGAGCCGAGACCCGGTCGGCGGGCGCTCGGGCGAAAGCGTTGACGGCGATCATCGAGTTCAGAAGTGGTACGTTGCCCGCACGCTGACCGTGCGGCCGTCCTGCTCCAGCGCGTTCTGCCAATTCGTTTCCGCGCCGGGGTGGGCATAGCGCTTGTCGAACAGGTTCGAAAGCGTCAGCGACACGTCCAGACCCTTGGCGAGCGCCTGGGTGCCGAGCACCAGGTTCGAGATCGCGTAGCCGCTGAGCAGGGTGCCGTCGAGGCTCAGGCGCTTGGTGTCGTAGCGCCATTCGTAGCCGGCACGCAAGCCCGCCCACGGCAACGGGCCGGACAGGTTGATCTTGGCCAGCATGTCGGGCGAGTTGGGCAGCGCGGCGCCGCTCGAGTGCTTGACATCCTGCAGCGAGATGCTGCCGCGCAGCCGGGCACCGGAGACCCAGGTCTTGTCGGCCGACAGCTCGACGCCGCGTGCGCTGACCGCGCCCCCTGACTGGTACTGCGAGAGGCCGCTGATCGGGTCGATGCCCAACGCCACGAGGTCGTCCATCGTCCACCGGTACACCGACGCGCGCAGGGTCACGTCGCGGCCGATCCGGTGGTCGATGACGGCTTCGAGGGTGTCGATGCTTTCGCCCTTGAGCGACGCGTTCGGCACCTGGCTGACGCTGTCACCGTAGTCGCGCTCGAAGACGTTCGGTGCCCGATGGGCCCGGCCGTACAGCGCCTTCAGCGTGGTCGCAGCGCTGGCTTGCCAGATGAGGGCCGCGCGCGGGCTGAGCTTGGTGCCGGTGACGTCGTTGCGGTCGACGCGCAGGCCGGCGGTGGCCGTCCACGATTCGTCGATATGCCATTCGTCCTGGACATAGACGCCGATCCGATGGCCCGAGCGCGCGATCAACAGGTCGTTCGCGGGATTGGCGATGTCGCGTACACCCTGGTCGAGGCGGCGGTTGTCCTGCGCCTCGAGGCCCAGCATCAGCTTGTGGTTCCGCAATGCGGTCGAGACGAGTCGCAGCTCGCCGCCATGCCACTCGGTGTTGGCGTACGACAGCAGCGGCGTGCCGTAGGTCAACAGACTGCGGTAACGCGTGTCCCCTGCAAAAGCGCGGGCGGAGACCTGGAGATTCCCGCCGGAATAGCTTTCGTCGAAGCGCACTTGCGTCATCGCGTAGCGGTCCGCCTGGTAGCCGCCCGGCGCCAATGGATCGGACAGGTACGCACCGGTCGGATCGTCCTTGCGGTTGTCCCCGAACACATGCTGGAATGACCAAGCGCCGTGCGAGACCCGAGCGAAGAACTCGCGGTCCCGCCCGCCGTCCTGACCTGCCGCGATGCCGGAGATGCCGGTGGCGCCGAAGTCGTAGAAGTGGTCCTCGCCGCGCATTCGCATGCCGGTGACCGAGACCAGGATGTCGAGGCCCGTGTCGAACCGGCGGCCCCAAGTCGCGCGGCCTTCGCGCAAGGCCTGCGGCCGTTGGTATCCGGCGGCCAGCTCGGCTCCATCGATGTCCGCGCCGCGGCGCGTGACGATGTTGATGACGCCGAACATCGCGTTCTGTCCGTAGACCGCGCCGCCCGGTCCCGGAATGAATTCGATTCGTTCGATCAGATCGAGGTCGACCGGCATCGCGCGGCCGAACGGTCCGGCGTCGTAGGTCGGCTCGTTGAAGCGGTTGCCGTCGATGTTGACGAGCACGCGCGTGCTGTAGTCGCCCGGCAGGCCGAAGCCACGCGTGCCGAGGTAGGCGTACTGGCGGTCGTAGGTCGTGTGAATGCCGGGCAGGCTGCCAAGCGCTTCTTCGAGCGTGCGCCATCCGAACGCCTTGATCTCCTGGCGCGTGATGACGGTCACGGAAGCCGGAACCTCGCTCTGCTTCTGCTCGTATTTCGAGGCACCGGTCACGGTGAGTCGAAGCAACTGCTCGAGGTCCAGCGCCATCAGGTCGGCCGGCGCGCCCTGGGCAGAGAAGGCGGCACCCAGCGCGGCGCAAAGCAGCAGCCTGCGCATGCAGGCCGGGGGCTGTGGCCTGCGCTTCCCAGTGGCAATCATGACGAATCCCGAGTGTTTGTTGGATCCAAACGCTGCGGGCCCATCGCCGTTCGCGGTCGTTTCAGAACGCCGTGATATCGGCTCGCAAAGTGAGTCCTTGAAGCTGCAAGCGACCCTCGGGCGACGTCGTTCACGGAAGCGAACTTTCGGAGGTCTGCGCTCCCTCGGCGCCACCACCGCGCACCCTTGGGAATGTCGACTGCTTCACGTGCGCATGCGTCCCCGAAAGTAGGTCAGCGTCGTGGTCAACGTGTCGGCGTCGCTGCCGGGCGGCACCGTCTTCTGGCCGCCGGAGAGCCGGCCGCAGAGCGGCGAGCCGGACGGCTCGTCGAGGGGGCTCGCTCCTTCAGCCGGGCGGCATCCTGTCGAATCGCATCAGCGCGGGATCGAGCTGATCCCAGGCGAGGCCTCGCACCGCATAAGTCACCGCTTGCGGCTGGTACCGGCTCGGCTCGTCGAGGCTGCCGGCGTGGACCGTGAAGACATCGGGCATCGCCGCAAATGTCATGTAGACCGGCGACCCGCAGGTCGGGCAGAACGCCCGCGTCTTCACGTTGCCGCCGTCGCTGACGATGTCCCACTGCGTCGACGTGCCGGTCTGCTGCACGCCTTGACGCGGGAAGGTCAGGTAGGACCCGTGCCCGGTGCCGCTCTTGTGCTGGCAGTCGCGGCACTGGCAATGGTTCTGGAACAACGGTTCGCCGCTGATCTCGAAGCGGATCGCGCCGCAGGCGCAACCGCCGGTGTAGTCCTCGCTCATGAGTTGTCTCCAGGCAGAAAAGTGTGAGGGCGTCGCAACGGGTTCAGTGCACTTCACCGGCCAGGGTGCCGACGTTCTCGACGACCTTCGGCCAGGCGCCGCTCATCGAATCGAATGCCGAATCGTTGGTCGGCGTGACGAAGCCCGAATGCACCAGGCGCAGACGGGTGCCGGCTTGAACGCGTGCCAAGGTCCACGTGACGCGCGTGTCGAGGGGCGAGCCGTAGCCGACGTTGCTCGCGTCGCCGCTTCGCCACGCGTAGGCGAGGCGTTCGTTCGGCACCGCCTCCAGCACTTCGCAACGAATGACGCCGTCCCACGCGCCTGCCGGCTTCGTCTGGAACGTGAAGCGATTGCCCTTGACCGGCTCGAAGCCGGTCGGCGCCATCAGCCAGCGGCCGATCAGGTCGCCGGTGGTCAGCGTCTTCCAGATCGTCTCGGGCGCATGCGGAAAGACCTCGTCGACCACGATCTGCTGCGTGTCGGTCTTCAGGGCGGCGTCGTTCATGGATCGATGTCTTTCAGGAGGGTTCGAAGGTTGGCGAAGCGCTTGCGCCAGAACACGCCGTAGTGCTCCATCCAGTCGACCAGCGGGGCGAGGCCCTTCTGCTCGACCCGGTAGTACACGTTGCGGCCGTGCGCGCGATCGGCGACGAGGCCGGCTTCCTTCAGCGAGCGCAGGTGCTGCGAGATGGCCGACTGCGTGACGCCGCTGCCCTCGGTGAGCTCGGCGACGGTGGTCTCGTCGGCACGGGCGATTCGTTCGAAGACGGCACGCCGGGTCGGGTCGGCCAGCGATCGCATCACGACGTCCAGAGGAGCGGTTTGCGGCATGGATAAAATATTAGCCACGACTAACACATTAGTCAAGGCTAATTTGTGGACGAGTAAAGGAGACCGTGGGGCTGCGCCCGAGAGGTGTTGCCAGGCGGCGTCTTGCCGACGCGCACCGAGAAGTTCTGCGCTGAGCACGCCATGCGGTTGGTCACACTCGATCCATGCAGTCTCTGTCGCGGTTTGCTTTCGTCGCCCTGAGCCTCGTGGTCGCCGGCTGCGCGAGCAGCGGCGACTGCAGCTCGCCGTACGCCAGTTCGCCCCAGTTCAAGGGCTGCCTGTTCGCGAACCCGCCCAACCCGTTGACGCCCCCAGGCGCCAGCGCCTGGGTCAACTGGACGCGCTTTCTGATCGACAAGAAGGTCGACACGGTGCCGGTCGATCCGATCCCCGTGCGGCCGTTGACGACGGCTCAGCTCGACGCGCTCGACCCGCAGGCCAGCCACCTCGTGCGGCTCGGCCACTCGTCGCACCTGCTGAAGCTGCGCGGCAAGTTCTGGCTCATCGATCCGGTGTTCGGCGAGCGGGCCTCGCCGGTCAGCTTTGCGGGCCCGAAGCGCTTCCACGCGCCGCCGCTGACCCTCGAGCAGCTGCCGCCGATCGAAGGCCTGATCCTGTCGCACGACCACTAGGACCATCTCGACGTCCCGACGATCCACTACCTGGCGCGGCGGGTGCAGCGCTACTTCGTCCCGCTCGGCGTGATGGCGCGCCTGGTCGACATGGGCGTGCCGGCGGACCGCGTGCAGGAGTTCGACTGGTGGCAGTCCGACGCGCACGATGGGGTCCGGCTCACCGCGACGCCGGCGCAGCACTTTTCCGGCCGCACCTTGACGGACCGCAACCGCACGTTGTGGGCCTCGTGGGTCATCGAGAGCGGCGAGCAGCGCATCTTCTACAGCGGCGATTCGGGCTACTTCGGTGGCTTCAAGGAGATCGGTGCGCGCTTCAAGGGATTCGATCTCGCACTGATGGAAAACGGGGCCTACGACGCCAACTGGCCCGCCGTCCACATGACGCCCGAGGAGACCGTGCAGGCCTTCCAGGACCTGAATGCGAAGGTGCTGTTCGGCGTTCACAACAGCACCTTCGATCTGGCCTTCCACACCTGGCACGACCCGCTGGACCGGCTGGCCGCGCTGGCAGAAGCGAAGCGCATCGAGCTGGCGACACCGGAAATCGGCGAGGTGCTGACCGTGGGCGCCCGGCGCAGCAACAAGAAGTGGTGGGTCGGGCTGAAGTAGCGGCGCGCGTTATCCGATGCAGATCTTGCCGACCCGCACCGGGACCACCATCGTCGCGCCTTCGCGCAACACCTGCACCCACAGCACGACGCCCTCCTGATGTTTCCCGCGCCAGACGGCGGGATTGAGGACGATGTCATCGTGCTGCAGACCGGCCCGCGAGGCGGGCGTGTCGTCGCCCACGAGGATGATCCGTTCGGTGCGCGGGTCGGCCGTCACACCGACACCGACATAGCTGCTGCCCGGGCAGGCCAAACCGCTCGGCAATCCGCCGGGTTGCAGTTCGATGCGGGCGAGCTGAGTGCCGGCAGCGTGGAGCTTCTTGACCGTCGCCGCCTCCTCCGCCAATGGCGGCGGGTCGACGAATCCCGACGCGACGCGGAACAGCGCGGTCAAGACCAGCACGTGCAGCAGCACCGACAGCGTCGCTGCGACGACATGTGGCTGCATCCGCATGAGGATCTTCCGCTGACCGACAGGTGGGAGTGATGGGTGCGCGATGGCATGCAAGGCCCTCGCATCCTAGGCGTCTGGAAAGCCTGGTGTTGCTCGCCCTGTCTTGAATCCGGGCGATCCCGGCATTCGGCACCACCATCGTCGGCGAGTCGTGGCCGGAGATGCAGCCGCACAACCTGAGCGCGCGTCGACGGCGACATGTCCGAAAGCTGCCAGACACCGGGCGCGACGACTCCTAAGCTGGGTTCACCCCACTGGAGAACGTCATGAGCTTTCGTGTTGCCGGGCTTTCGCCCGAACCGTTTCGCCACCTGTTCGGATTGCCTGACGCCGAACTGGCGCGTCAGGGCGTGCATCGCTTCGTCGCCGACGCGCAGTCGCGCTTTCCCGACCGCATCGAGCTGCGCGACGTCGCGCCGGGAGAGTCGGTCCTGCTGCTGAACTACCTGCACCAGCCCGCCGACTCGCCGTACCGGTCCAGCCATGCCATCTTCGTGCGGGAGGGCGCGCAGCAAGCCCGCGTGATGGTCGATGAGGTGCCGGAGGCGTTGCAGACCCGGCCGCTCTCGCTGCGTGCTTTCGACGACCGGGGAATGATCGTGGCTGCCGAGCTCGCCGACGGATCGGAGATGGCGGCGGCCGTCGAGCGGCTGCTGGCCGACAATCGTGCCGCCTACGTGCACGCGCATTTCGCGCAGCGGGGTTGCTATGCGGCCCGGATCGACCGCTTCGTGACCGGCTCGTCGGCCGGACGGGCGAGCGAGACGTCGTCTTAAGCGGCGGCACCGTGCCGTTGATCGACGCCTTCTTGCGCCTGTCCGCGGTTCCGATCGCGGCCAGGCCCAGCAACATCAAGGCATCGGGTCGAAGCGGAATTTCGAGTGGGATCTCACCGCCGAGAAGGAGAAAATCCCCAGTCCTTTCGCGGCAACATACAAGCCTGATGACCGACCGGATTCCCGACCTCCAGATCGATGGCGCGATCGCGACCATCACGCTGCGCCGACCGGAGCAGGCGAATCGCCTCGGCGCCGACGACCTCGATCGACTCGGCGCTTTGATCGCCGACGTGAACGCGCGCGCCGACGTTCTGGTGCTGCTGCTGCGTGGCACCGGCAAGTACTTCTGCAGCGGGTTCGACATCGGCAGCATCGGCGGTGGGGGAGAGTCCAGCTTCGCCGGGATCGTCGATGCGCTCGAAGATGCGCGCCCCGTCACGATCGCGGTGCTGCACGGCGGCGTCTATGGCGGTGCGACCGACCTCGCGTTGGCCTGCGACTTTCGGGTCGGCGCGCACGGCATCGACATGTTCATGCCGGCCGCGCGCCTCGGTCTGCACTACTACCAGTCGGGGCTGGAGCGCTACGTGACGCGGCTCGGACTCGACAACGCGAAGCGGCTGTTCCTCACGGCGCAGAAGATCGATGCGGCCGCGATGAAGGCGATCGGATATCTCACCCATCTGGTCGACCCCGAAGCGCTGGAAGCCGAGGTGAGGAGCCTGTCGGGTGCTTGCGCGTCGATGGCGCCGATTCCGCTCATCGGCATGAAGCGCCATCTGAACCGGATCGCCCGTGGCACGCTGGACGCGTCGGCGCTGCGGGCCGACATCGAGCGGGCGTATCGATCCGATGATCTGCGGGAGGGCCAGGCTGCGTGGGCGGAGAAGCGGGCGCCCCGCTTCGTCGGCAGATAGAAGGCGAACGTCCGGGGCCGGCTGCGGCCGACCATTCGGTCCGCTTCAGCGCAGCAGCGCTCGATGCCGCCAGCGCCCGCTACCGCTGCGCCGTCACCAACGGAATACTGACGAGAAAGAGGGCCCCCCGTCGGTCGCCCGGACTGCGCGCCTTCACGTGTCCGCCATGCGCCTTGACGAGTTCCTTGACCACGGCGAGGCCGATGCCCAGCCCCGCTTCATCGGCCGAGGCCTGGGCGTCGAGCGCGAACATGTCGAAGACCGTCGGCAGCGCGTCGGGAGACAACGGCGGTCCTTCGTCGGACACCGCGACGTGCACCTCGACGCCGACGACCGCCGTCGTCAGCCAGATGTCGCCGCCCTCCGGCGACCGCCGGGACGCGTTGTTCAGCAGGTTGCTGAAGACCTGGGCCAGGCGCATCGGGTCGCCGTGCACCATTGCCTTCGTGGTCGACGGCTGCACGCGCAGGCGCTGCCGTCGCGAGTCGATCGAATGCCGACAGACGTCGACCGCCGAGCTCACGATCGAATCGATGTCCAGGTCGCTGCTGTCGAGCTTGAACTCGCCGCCGCCGATCAGCGAGCCGTCCAGCAGGTCGTCGATGAGGCGAGCGAGGTGCGCGGTCTGGCGCTTGAGCACCTCGTGACTTCGCGATGAGTCCGAGTCGGCCGCCCGGCGCGGCAGCGTCGCTGCGGTCATGCGGATCACCGACAGGGGCGTGCGCATCGCATGGGCCGCCATCGCCACGAAGTTGATCTGCTTTCGGTGCGCCTCTTCGGCATGCGCCTGCAGCTTCTGGGCGATCTGCGCCGTGTGCAGCAGGTCGCGGTTGGCATCGGACAGCTCGCGCAGGCGCGCCTCGTGCCGGGCCAGCAGCGAGGCGGCCCGCCTCGGCAGGTTGGCGGCTGGATCGACCTCCGCGTTGAGCAGGGTCTCCGCACCCGAGGTTTCCGCGAAGAACTCGTACGCGCCGGCGCCGCGCCCCTTGGCGCGGTACATCGCCGCATCGGCACGCTGGATCAGCGTCGCCGCGTCGGCGCCATCCTCCGGGTACAGCGCGATCCCGATGCTCGCGGAGAGCGTCAGGTCGTGCGACCCGATCCGCGCCGGCTGTGCCAGCGATGCGAGCATCTTCTCGGCCACCGGGACGGCGTCGTGCGCGCTGTAGATCTCGGCGAGCAGGACCACGAATTCGTCGCCGCTGTGGCGACTCACCGTGTCCGAATCGCGCACCGCGCTTTCGAGCCGGCGCGTGACGAGTTGCAGGACTTCATCGCCGACCGCGTGCCCGTGGGTGTCGTTGATCTGCTTGAACCGATCGAGGTCGATGAACAGCACGCCGACCCGCGTCGCACGCCGCTGTGCCAACGCGATGGCACTCTCGAGCCGGTCCAGCATCAGTGCCCGATTCGGCGCGCCGGTCAGCTCGTCGTGCTGGCTGTGGCGGGTGAGCTCGTCGAGGCTGCTGATCACCGTCTGCGCGACCGTGTCGGCATGGACGGCAGCGGAAACGAGGCGTCCGTCGGCCTCCTTGAGCTCGGTCGAGCGCAGTCCGCTGAATTCCTCGCGCGCTTCGGCGAGCTGGCGGCGCAGTCCGGCCAGCTCGACGCGGCCCGCGTCGACCTGCGCACGCAGGAGGTGCAGCGTGCGGGTCGCCGTGCCGGTCTCGGCGTCGGTGTCTGGAAGTGCCGCCATGGATCGTCAGGATACTGAAGGCGCCGAGAGATTAGCCGACGCCGATGACCCTGGGGAGCAAGACGACTCCCGCGTGGGGATACGCGTGCGACCGATCGCCCATCGTTGCTGTGCGGTTCTCGTCTTCCAGGGATCGTCTGCGTGCGTCATTGCCACCGTTCAGCAGCCGGCGTGCCCGCCATTTTTGAGATCCCGCCTGCGACGCGCCGGCGGGGAGGCGTCGCTGGCGAGGATTGCGATCGAGCGACCGTCAGCGCAGGCTGACCGTCGTCCGCTTCCAGCGCGGGTCGGCCCACGGCCCGAAGGCGGCCAGCAGTTGCGGCGTACTGGCGAACCTGTCGGTTGCGAGCGAGTCGGTCATCAGGACCTCGAAGCGGCGGATCACCTTGCCGTTGATCTTGGCTTCACGCGCGACCAGCAGCTTCGACGTTGCGGCGGGGGCCCAGCCGGCGAACTCGACATAGCCGAGACCGGGCTCGGCGGCGGCTGGCGGGAGGACGTCGAGCGTCCAGCCGTCGCCGCGCCGACGCCAGACCCACAGCTCGCTCCAGCCCTCGAGCGGCTGCACCGCGAGCGCGAGGGCACGGCCGTCAGCACGGGGCGCGGCGGACGCCGCCCACACGGTGGCATAGGTGCAGCGCTCGGCGGCCGGCGTCATTGCGGGTTGGGTCGCCTCGACCACGCCGACGCAAGTCTGGCCCGGTTCGCCGCTGCGCACGCGGATCTGCAGCTTGCCCGTGGCCGGCGCGACGGGCATCGCGCCCCAGCGCACCGCACCGACTCGAATCGCCGCTTCGGTGTAGTCGGCCTGCTCGTCGTCGCCGAGTTCGCGCTTGTCGACGGCCGCCAATTCGTCAAGCGAACGCTGCGTCGCGGCCTGCGTCGCCTCGGCGCGGCGCGACTGTGCGAACGCGACCGCCGCCCAGACGCCGGCCCGGCGCAGGTGCAACCGGTTCTTCGTGACCTCGTCGAGCTGTGTCATCGCCGCCGGCTCGATGTCGTCGAGCAACCCGGCGCGCCAACGGTCGAGCGCCTGCCGCTCGTGCGGCGGCATCACCGGGTCGATGCAGTCGTGACGCGTCAGGGCGAGCGCGGCCCGGGCGCGCTGGGCCGGCGTCGCCTTCGATGCGGTCGTCGCGGCCATGGCGGCGACGCGCCGGAACGCCTCGCCGTCGTAGCAGAGCTGCACCGTGCCCTGGCGCTCGAAGCTCGTGAACTTGACGCCGTACTGCGCAACGACGTCGAGGTGCGCGGTCACGGTGGCGGACGCCGGCTTGCCGCCGGCGCGCCGTGCCAGGCGTTCAGCCATCACCCCCAGCGCATCGAACGGCTCGGCGGTGATCTGGCCCGCCGGCGCGGCCTTCAGATAGCCCGCTACATAGGCGATGCCAAGCGACTCAGCCCCGGGCGTGTCGCGCAGGAAGCGCAGCACCGCGAGCAGTTGCGGCGCCTCGGCGTCGCTCGCTGGCAGCACGCGCACCTGGCTGGCCCGCACGTAGCCGGCGCGCTCGCGGCGGTGGTCGTAGACCTGCAGGTGGTCGAGGCGGCTGCCGCGCACTTCGAGCAGTTCGCCTTGCCACAGCTGGGCGTGGTTGGCGGCACTCGCGCTGGGCGCCGCGCGCAAGGGGGTGGCGTCCTGCGCGACGATGGCCAGGGTCGTCAGCGCGATGGCGGTCAGAGCAGGCATCACTGACCTCCGGCTTCGGTGGCCGCCGGCTCTTGCCCTTCAGGCAGCTTGCCGATCAGGCCCGACGCGATGAAGCGGCCATCGGTCCCCGGCGGCGCGATGATGACCTGCACCTTGTCCGAGAGCTTGTCGGCCACCGTCTTCTGGATCAGCAGCGGGTAGCGGCTGAGCAGGGCGCCTTCGCGCGCCATCTGCTCGGTGTTGACCCGGCCCACGCGGTCCATGCGGTAGACCTCGGCATCCGCCAGCTTCTGGCGCGAGTCGGCCTCGCCCTCGGCCTCGATGCGGCGCGATTGCGCGGACGCTTCGGCCTGCTTGATGCGCGTGACTTTCGCGGCCTCGGCTTCGAGCTGGCGCTGCTCGATCTGCTTCTGCTTGAACGGCAGCACATGGCGCATCGCGTCTTCCTGCGCGCGCGCCGCGATGACCTGCTCGCTCGCGGCCGCGGCGGCAGCGGTCTCGCGCCGGGCCTTGTCGGCGAGCGCTTCGAGCTCGGTCTGCTTGACCTGCTTTTCCTTCAGCTCGAGCGTGTAGCGCATCTTCTCGGTCTCGAGCTCTTCCGACAGCAGGCGGTCCATGCCGCGCCGGTAGTCGGCCGGCAGGTCGACCTGGCCGATCTGAACGTTCTTCAGCACGATGCCGTCGGCCGCGAGCTTGGTGCGCAGCTCGGTCTCGATGGCCTGCTGGATCTCGACCCGCTTGCTCGAGAAAATCTCGCGCACCGTGTAGCGGGCGAAGGTCTTGTAGGTCACCGCCTGCATCGCCGGCACGACGACTTCGCCGTCCAGATCTTCCGGCAGTTTGCGGACGATCTGCGTCACCTTGGTCGGATCGACTGCGTAGCGCACCGCCAGATCGACACCGATCGACAAGCCTTCGACCGACTGGAACGGCGCCGACCCCGACGCCTTGCGTCCGTCGGTGGGCCGCACGACGCGGTCGCGCAAGGTGAAGTGGCGCAGCACGTGAAGGGCCGGCAGCTTCAGCGCCGAGCCTTCGCCGAGCACCGTGACGTCGCCGCTGAACTGGTTGGTGCGCACCGCGATCTCGCCGGCCGGAACCGAATCGACCGGCGGGTGCGCGATCAGCAGCCACGCGCCGGCCGCCGCAACGCCGGCGGTGATCAGCATGCGGCGGGCACCGACCCCTCGCCGTGCCACGTCGCCAACGGCGGCATAGGCGGTGTGCAGGGCGCGGGTCAGAGGGGTCAGCGAGAAGTTCATTCGAGGCTCCGTGGGGGTGTCGTGATTGACATCGCCCATTCTTCGAATCGGGCCCGGAGCATGAAAGACGGTCGCGAGGCGGCTTCGCTCCGGCCGCGGAAGAAACCTTCACACCGTGCGTGCGGTGGCGCCGAGATAATTCGCCGCATGCCCACGGTTGCCGTCATCGAGGACGATCTGCCCACCAGCAACCAGCTCAAGGGCTGGATCGAAGCCGCCCGTCCCGGCATCACCGTGCACCAGTGGTTCACGCGCGACGACGCCGAGGCGGCGATCGCACGCGAGCACTACGACGCGGTCGTGCTCGACATCGAGCTGGGTCGCGAGCGCCATGCCGGCGTGGCGATCATCAATGCGATCAACAAGCGCGGCGGCACGCCGGTGCTGGTGGTCTCGGCGATGCCGGCGGCCATCTACCGCAGCATCATGAAGGCCCTCGACGCCTGGGACTATCTGCAGAAGACGACCTTCGAGGAGGCCGACTTCGTCGACACCTTCCTCGAGATCCTGCGCAGCAAGCCGGCGCGCGTGATATCGGTGCCGGCGACCGCCGAGCTCTCGCTCGATCCCCTGAAGCAGGCGGCGCCGCTGTGGCGCGGGCAGCGCATCAACCTGCCGTTGACGGCGCAGCGCATCCTGGCGGCGCTGCATGCGCGGCGCGGCGAGGTGGTCAGCTACGAAGACCTCTACCAGGTCATCAAGAGCGGGCGCAACCGCGACAACGTGCGCAAGCACATCAGCACCATCCGCGAGGCCTTTCGCGAGATCGACCCGGGCTTCGACGGCATCGAGAACGTGCCGATGCGGGGCTTTCGCTTTTCGAGCCTGCCCTGATGAAGCGGTGGCGCTTGCCGGGGCGCGTGCCGCTGCGGCTGCGCATCCTGTTCCGCGGGCTGTTTGCGTTGCTTGCGCTGGCGATGGTGGCGCTGGCGCTCTCGGTGCTGCAGGACGAGAAGCAGCGCAGCCACCGCATCTATGCCGAGGGCCTGAAGAAGAACCAGGCGCAGATCGCGGCGCGCCTGCGCCATCCGACCGGCCAGCTGGCGCTGCTGAATCCGGCCGCTGCCGACCGGCCGGCGCAGCCGGTGCATCCGCTCGTGCTGCCGTTCGCCGCGCTCGACTTCGACGATCGAGCCAAGGCGCTGCAGGCGGTCGAGATGGCCGGCTGCGCGCTCCTCTATCCCGACGGCGCGACCTTGTGCGCGGCGATCGGCAGCAATCCCTACGCCGGCGGCTTCGTCTACCTGGTCGCGAGCCTCGCCGCCGGCGAACTGGTGCCGCATGGCAGCGGCGATCTCGAGCTGACCGACGTGCACCGCGCGATCGTCGACGTCGACTACCGGGGCGCAACCACGCGCTGGACTGCGCCCTACGAGCTCAGCCCCGACGGCAAGGGGCGCCTGACCGGATATCTCGGCAGTGCGCCGATCGCCTTCGGGGCCCGGCCGGTGCGCGACTTTCGCGGCTGGCTCTGGCAGGAGGGTCGCTGCATCGAGCCGGCTGCCACGACGCCGATCTGTGCGCGACGCAGCTTCCTGTCGGTGCGGCTGCCGGTCGAGGTGTTCCGCGATGCGCTGATCGCGAAGAGCCTGCAGTGGCCGCCGCCCGATCTGGATCGCATGACGATCCGCCTGCGCCTGCTCGCGCCGGGCGAGGGCAAGCCGCTGTTCGACAGCGACACACGGGGTGCAACGCTGCCTTTCTCGCTCGAGGAATTGCGCGCCTTGCTGCTACCTGGCGAGAAGCTGACCGTGCAGCACGCCGGCAATCCCCGCCCCGTGTTCGAGCTGACCGGGGCGGCCTTGGACGACCAGCCGATCTCGCCGTGGATCGCGCAGGTGATCCGCCGCCTGCCGGTCGACGGCTTCGACGCGCCGATGCAGGCGCGCGAGGTCGTCGACACCTCGCTCGGCCGCCACGAGCTCGTGCTGACCGGCGACATCCGCTCGGTCAACCAGGCGCTCGCGGCCGTGGCCACGCGCCTGGCCTGGACCGTCGGGGCGATGCTGCTCGCGGTCGGCTTCACCTGGGGCCTGCTCGAGCTGTTCGTGATCCGTCGCATCACCTTGCTGACCCGCCGCTCCGCCGCAGTGTCGGTTGGCGTGCGCGGCGGCGAAGGCCTCGCCAGCCTGGACCTCTCGGACCTGCGCGGCGGCGACGAACTCGGCGTGCTGGCGCAAGGCCTGAACGACCTGCTGCTGCGCGTGAACGACGACGTGCGCCGCGAGCAGATCCGCGTCAAGCAGGAGCAGGACATGTGGCACGCCGTCGGCCACGAGATCATGTCGCCGCTCCAGTCGCTGATGGTGCTGCATGGCCAGCGCGACGACCCGAGCGCGCGCTACATCAGCCGCATGCAGCAGGCGGTGCGGGTGCTCTATGGCCAGGCCTCGCCGAGCGAGGCGTTCGAGTCGACGACCCTGGCGCTCGACACGGTGGACCTCGACGCCTTCCTCGGCCACGTGGCGGGCAATGCCGGCTACATCGGCATCGAGCGGGTCGAGTACGCACGGCTCGGCACGCCGATGCTGGTGCGTGCCGACGAGCACTCGCTCGAGGACGTCGTCACGCACGTGCTGCGCAACGCCGATCGGCATCGGACGCCCGGCACGCCGATCCGCATCACGCTCGCGGCCGAAGGGCAGGGCGTGCAGATGGCGCTGCACAACCAGGGCGCGGCGATCCCCGAAGACAACCTGGGCCGCATCTTCGAGTACGGCGTCTCCGATGCGCCCGACGCCGCGGCTGCGGGTCGGCGCGGGCAGGGCCTCTTTGTCGCGCGGACCTACATGGCCAAGATGGGCGGCACCATCGTCGCGCGCAACGAGGCCGATGGCGTGGCGTTCGTGCTGACGTTGCCGCGGGCCTGACCTTCAGGTCTCTCGACCGACCGCTCGCGCCGGGCGTCATCGAGGCGCTGGCGCGCGATGCCCCGTTCGCGAGCGGGGCAGGCGGCTTGCGCGGCCTCCGCCAACCCGTTATTTTTCGCCTACCAACAACCGGAGACACGCGCATGGACAAGTCCAGGATGGAGCTGAGCGACGCCGAGAAGTCGCTGCGCGACGCGGCGTTCGAGTACCACCGAGCGCCGACCTTCGGCAAGATCTCGGTGACGCCCACCAAGGCGCTCTCGAACCAGCGCGACCTGTCGCTCGCTTACTCGCCCGGCGTCGCCTACCCGTGCCTCGCGATCGAGGCCGATCCGAACCTGGCAGCGGAGTACACCTCGCGCGGCAACCTGGTCGGCGTCATCACCAACGGCACCGCGGTGCTCGGCCTCGGCGACATCGGCCCGCTCGCCGCCAAGCCGGTGATGGAAGGCAAGGGCTGCCTGTTCAAGAAGTTCGCGGGCATCGACGTGTTCGACATCGAGCTCGCCGAGAAGGACCCGAAGAAGCTGGTCGAGATCATCGCAGCGCTCGAGCCGACCCTCGGCGGCGTCAACCTCGAGGACATCAAGGCGCCCGAGTGCTTCTACATCGAGAAGGCGCTCAAGGAGCGCATGAAGATCCCGGTCTTCCACGACGACCAGCACGGCACCGCGATCATCTCCGGCGCGGCGCTGCTGAACGGGCTCGAGCTGGTCGGCAAGCCGATCGAGTCGATCAAGCTGGTGTCGTCGGGCGCCGGCGCGGCCGCGATCGCCTGCCTCGACATCATGGTCGGCCTCGGCGTCAAGGTGGCGAACATCTTCGTCGTCGACTCGCGCGGCGTGATCCAGCACGAGCGCGAGGACGCGCGCAGCGGCAAGCTCGACGAGTCGAAGCAGCGCTACTGCCAGAAGACGGCGGCGCGCACGCTCGCCGACGTGGTGTCGGGCTGCGACGTGTTCCTCGGCTGCTCGGCCGCCGGCGTGCTGACCGCCGAGATGGTCGGCACGATGGCGGCGCAACCGATCATCCTCGCGCTCGCCAACCCGGAGCCAGAGATCCGCCCGGAGCTCGCGAAGCAGGCGCGGCCCGACTGCATCATCGCGACCGGCCGTTCGGACTATCCGAACCAGGTCAACAACGTCCTCTGCTTCCCGTACATCTTCCGCGGCGCGCTCGACTGCGGCGCCTCCCGCATCACCGAGGAGATGAAGCTCGCGTGCGTGCGCGAGATCGCGGCGCTCGCCAAGGCCGAGCCGAGCGACGAGGTCGCCGCGGCCTATGCGGGCCAGGAGCTGCGCTTCGGGCCCGACTACATCATTCCGACGCCGTTCGACTCGCGCCTGATCCTGCGCATCGCGCCGGCGGTGGCGAAGGCGGCGGCCGAGAGCGGCGTCGCGACGCGGCCGATCGCCGACCTCGACGGCTATCGGCGCTCGCTCGACCGCTTCGTCTACCAGACCGGCATGGTGATGCGGCCGCTGTTCGCGAGCGCGAAGGCGAAGCCGGTGCGCGTTGCCTATGCCGAGGGCGAGGACGACCGCGTGCTGCGCGCGATCCAGGTCGTGCTCGACGAAGGCCTCGCCAAGCCGATCCTGATCGGCCGGCCGGCCGTCATGCAGGCGCACATCCAGCGCGCCGGCCTGCGCCTGCAGCCGGGCCGCGACTTCGACGTGGTGAACCCGGAAGACGATCCGCGCCACCGTGCCTACTCCGACGATTACCACGGTCTGATGGGCCGCCGGGGCATCACGCCCGAGATGGCGAAGGCCGCGGTGCGGCGCTCGAACACGCTGATCGCCGCGATGATGATCCGGCGCGGCGATGCCGATGCGATGCTGGGCGGGCTGGTCGGCCGCTACGAGTTCCACCTCGAGCACGTGCGCGACGTCATCGGCCTCGCCCCGGGCGCCAACACCTTCGCGGCGATGAACGTGCTGATGCTCGGCGACCGCACGCTGTTCCTCACTGACACCTTCGTCAACGAGGAGCCGAGTGCGGAGCAGTTGGCCGAGATCGCGCGGATGGCGGCTGACGAGGTGCGCCGCTTCGGCCGTCCGGCCAAGGTCGCGTTCCTCTCGCACTCGAACTTCGGTTCGTCGAAGGGCGGTTCGGCGCAGCGCATGCGCGAGGCGGCCGAGCGCTTCCGCGTGCTGATGCCCGACGTCGAATGCGAAGGCGAGATTCACGGCGACGCCGCGCTCTCGGAGACGGTGCGCAAGCGCTACCTGCCGACGAGCCGCCTGACCGGCGAGGCCAACGTTCTCGTGATGCCCAACATCGATGCCGCCAACATCCTCTTCAACGTGCTGAAGATCGTCGGCGGGCACGGCGTGACGGTCGGGCCGATCCTGCTCGGCGCGGCGCGCCCGGCGCACATCCTCACGCCGTCGGCGACGGTGCGCCGGATCGTCAACATGACGGCGCTGGCGGTCGGCAGCGCGGCGCAGGACATCGCGGCGAACGCGGACAGCTAAGCGCTGTCGCGTTCGACCACCGAGAAGCCGAGGTCGGCGACGCGTTGGTGAATGGGTTCGCCGGCCAGGTGCGCCAGCAGCATCTGTCCGGCGCGCAGCCCCATCTCGCCGGCCCGCACCTGCACCGAGGTCAGGCGGGGTTCGATGCTGGCCGCGATCGGCAGGTCGGCGAAGCCCATGACCGCCAGAACGCGCGGCACCGCGATGCGGCGGCGTGCGCATTCGAACAGCGCGCCGGCCGCCAGCATGTCGTTGCTGCAGAAGATCGCGCGCGGCGGTGTGGGCGTGCCCACCAGCTCGGCCAACGCCACACCGGCATCGGCCGGTGACGAGGGCACGGCCAGCTCGACGCTGGCGACTTCGCTCGCGCCGGCTTCATGGGCCGCTTCGCGAAAGCCTTGCAGCCGCGCGAGCGATCGGTCGTCGGTGCCGCCGATGTAGCCCAGGCGCTTGTGGCCCTTGCCCAATAGATAGCGGCCGGCGGCGAACCCGGCCGCGTGGTTCGAGAAGCCCACCAGCAGGTGGATCGGTCGCTCGCTCAAGTCCCAGGTTTCCACGACCGGGATGCCGGCGCGCAGGATGCTGCTGCGCACGCCACGCGCATGGTTGACGCCGGTCAGCACCAGCCCGTCGACCCGCCGGCCCAGAAAGGCCTGGACCAGCGCGCTCTCTTCTTCGGGGCGGTAGTTCGTCTGCCCGAGCAGCAGCTGGTAGCGATGCGGTGCCAGCGCCTGGGCCAGGCCGTCGATGGTGTCGGAGAAGATCGAGCTGTTGACCGTCGGCACGATCACCGCGACGGTGCGCGAGCGGTTCGAGGCAAGGCTGCCTGCGGTCAGGTTGGGCACATAGCGCAAGCGCTCGATCGCCGTGCGGACTGCGCGCAACGTGGCCGGCGCCAGCTTGTCCGGCGCATTGAGCGCGCGCGACACCGTGATCGCCGAGACGCCGGCCTCGCGCGCGACGTCTTCCATGCGCACGCTGCCGGGCGGCGCCCTGCGCTTGCGGGGCGGTGGTGCAGAAGACATGGGGATGCGGACGAGGGTTTAGCCGTGCTTGACAGGTTTCCGGCTGTCCGACAGCATGAATGTTAGCGCAACCATTCTGATGGCAAAGCGCATCCAGAGGAAAGGATTCATGGCTGACATCGATGCGCAACGCCTGGCGCAATACCGCCGCGACGGCTACATCTTGGTCGAGGGGTTGCTCGACGAGGTCACGCGCCGGCGCATGAAGCAGGTGCTGGCCGAGCTGATCGAAGGCGCGCGCGCGGTGACCACGCACGACGACGTCTACGACCTCGAGCCGACGCACAGCGCTGCGCAGCCGCGCGTGCGGCGCATCAAGAAGCCGCACCTGGTGCACCCCGTTTTCGCCGAGTTCATGCGCTCGCCGCGCCTGCTCGCTGTGCTGAGTGCGCTGCTCGGCCCGAGCGGTGTGCGGCTGCACGGCTCCAAGCTCAACCTGAAGGCGCCGGAGATCGGCTCGCCGGTCGAGTGGCATCAGGACTGGGCCTTCTACCCGCACACCAACGACGACCTGCTGGCCGTCGGCGTGCTGCTCGACGATGCGACCGAGCAGAACGGGCCGATGATGGTGCTGCCGGGCAGTCATCGCGGACCGACCTTCGACCACCACGGCGCCGACGGCCGCTTCTGTGGCGCGATGGAGCCGGCGCGCGACGGGCTCGACTTCCGGCAGGCCCAGCCGCTGATCGCGCCCGCCGGGTCGTGCTCGTTCCACCACGTGCGCGCGGTGCACGGCTCGGCCCAGAACACCTCGGCGCACTCGCGCAACCTGCTGCTCTACGAGTTCACCGCCGCCGACGCGTTCCCGCTGCTCGGCATCCCCGACTGGGACGAATTCAATTCGCGGCTGCTGGTCGGCGAGCCGACCGTCGCACCGCGCACCGTCGATTGCCCGATCCGGATGCCGATGCCGCCCGCCGCGAACCAGGGCTCGATCTACGAGAACCAGACGGCGCTGCAGCGCCGCTACTTCGACCCGGCGCCGGTGGCTGTGCCACGGCAGTCGACCTGACCACACAACGAGGAGACGACATGCCTGCATTGACGAAGCGCGCGGCCCTGATGGGCACCCTGATGGCCCTGGCCTGCGGCGCGCAGGCGCAGACCACGCTGACGTTCGGCGGCTCCGATGCGCTCGGCTCGATCCTTGATCGGCAGAACGTGCGCTTCACCGCCTGCGTCAACGACAAGGCCGCGGGCAAGCTGAAGGTCAACTTCATCCAGGGCGAGCAACTCGGCAGCGACGTCCAGGTGATCGAGCAGACGATGCAGGGCTCGGTGCAGATCTACGGCGACGTGCTCGACTGGTACGCGAACTGGGTCAAGGACTACGCGATCCTGGCCTGGGGTTTCACGTTCCGCGACGCCGACCACATGCAGAAGTTCCTCGACAGCCCGACCTATGCGGCGATGGCCGAGAAGCTGCGCAAGGAACAGGGCCTGCGCATCCTGGCCGCTGCGCCCACGCAGCCGCGCATCCTCTTCTCGAAGAAGGCGGTCGGCTCGCTGAGCGACCTGAACGGCGTGAAGATGCGCGTGCCGGAGATCAAGACCTACCTGACCTTGTGGGAGACGCTGGGCACGCGGCCGTCGCGGCTGGCCTGGGGCGAGATCTATCTCGGGCTCAAGACCGGCGTGGTCGAAGCCGCCGAGGGTCCGATTTCGTCTGCCTATTCCGCCAAGTTCCACGAGGCCGCGCCGAACGTCATCCGCACCGACCACCTGATGTCGTCGGCGCACATCACGATCAACGAGAAGGCCTTCACCGGGCTGCCGGCCGACATGCAGAAGCTGGTCACCGATTGCGCAGTCGATGCGGTGCAGAACACGCGCAAGACGGCCATCGCGGAAACCGAAGATGTCGTGCGCAAGATGGCCGCCGAGGGGGCCAAGGTCACGCAGATCGACAAGGCGCCGATCCAGGCACGTGCCAAGGAAGGCGTGGCCAAGATGGAAAAGGACGGTGCCTGGTCCAGCGGCCTGTGGGACCAGATCCAGAAGCTGTAGTCGCATGCTGGCTCGCGGCAAGCGCCTGCTCGACGGCATCGGCACTGTCGAGCGCGGCCTCGGGATCGCGCTGATCCTCTACATGGTCGCCGCCATCACGGTCCAGGTGTTCACGCGCTACGCCCTCGGCCGGCCGATCGCCTGGGTCGAGGAATCGGCCACCTACGCTTTCATCTGGATGTCCTTCGTCGGCGCCAGCGTCGGGCTGAAGGAGGGTCGCCACATCCTGATCGCGACCTTCGGCGCACACCTGTCGCCGCGCCGGGCGGCCGGCATGCGCGCGCTGGTCTGGGCGCTGGTGTTGCTGACGCTGGCGGTGCTGGTCGTGCAGGGTTGGAAGGTGATGGGTGTCGAAGGGCGCTCGTCGACGATCTCGCTGCCGATCGAGCTGCCGAGAAGCTGGTTCTATTCGATGCCGCTGATGCTGTCGTCGGCGTCGATGATCCTGACCGCGCTGTACCTGCTGCTGCAGGAGTTGTCGGTGATGGCCGGCCGAGCGCGAGCGGACGGCCTCGGCCGCACGGCCGCTGGAACGGAGGCGGTGCCGTTATGAGTTTGTGGGTGCTGTTCGGCCTGTTCGCGCTGCTGGTGATCCTCGAAGTGCCGGTGGCCTTCGCGATGGGGCTGGCCTCGATCGCGACCATCGTCTTCACGCAGCCGATCCCGCTGTCGATCGTCGTGCAGCGCATGGGCACCGGGCTCGACAGCTTCGTGCTGATCGCGATCCCGCTGTTCGTGCTGGCCGGCCACCTGCTCAACCGCGCCGGCATCGCCGACCGCATCTTCGAGTTCGCGGCGGCGCTGGTCGGTCACATCCGCGGGGGGCTGGCGCATGTCAATGTCGTCGCGAGCATGATCTTCGCCGGCATGAGCGGCGTCGCCCAGGCGGATGCCGCCGGTCTCGGCGTGGTCGAGGTCAACGCGATGCGCAAGGAAGGCTTCGATCCGGCCTTCGCCGCGGCCGTCAGCGCTGCCTCGGCCATCATCGGCCCGATCATCCCGCCCTCCGTGATCATGGTCGTGTATGCGGTGCTGGTGCAGGTCTCGGTGGCCGACCTGTTTCTGGCGGGCATCCTGCCGGGCATCCTGATGGGTGGCGCGCTGATGGCGATGATCTATTGGCTGGTCAGCACCGGGCGCGTGGTCGCACCGCCGACGCAGCCGATGTCGTATCCGCGTCTCGGCCGGACCTTCGTGCGTGCGTTGCCGGCGCTGGCCGCTCCGATCCTGCTG
This sequence comes from Caldimonas sp., assembly GCA_039922395.1. Taxonomy (GTDB): domain Bacteria; phylum Pseudomonadota; class Gammaproteobacteria; order Burkholderiales; family Burkholderiaceae_C; genus Schlegelella_A. The sequence goes on along the minus strand of JBDSAB010000269.1, from coordinate 16,640 downwards.
ACGGTCGGCCTGCTGGCCGGTGTGGCCACGCCCACCGAGCTCGGCGCGTTGACGGTGGTCTATGCCGCAAGCCTCGGTTTCCTGACGCGTGACCTGAAGATCGCCGACCTGATCGGCGCCACGCGCGAAACGCTCGTCACCTGCGGCGTGCTGTGTTTCATCATCGCCTGCGCGGTGCCGTTCGGCTGGATCGTCGCGACCTCGCAGGCGCCGATGAAGCTGGCCGCGCTGATGATGTCGATCTCGGACAACAAGGTCGTGATCCTGATGATCATCAACGTCGCGTTGCTGGTCATCGGCTGCTTCATGGAGACGACCGCGATCCTGCTGATCGCGACGCCGACGCTGTTCCCGCTGATCGTCGCGCTCGGCATCGACCCGGTGCACTTCGGCATCATCCTGGTCGTCAACCTGCTGATCGGGACCTTGACGCCGCCTTTCGGCGTGATCCTGTTCATCATGATGGACATCGCCAAGATCAGCCTGGCACGCATGACGCGCGCTGTGCTGCCGTTCTACCTGCCGCTCGTGGTCACCTTGCTGATCATCACCTACTGGGCCGACTTCGTGCTCGCGGTGCCGCGCTTCTTCGGCAAGGCCAACTAGGGCCAGTCCACAAGGCCTCGCGCCGATCGCAGCATGCAACGCCTGCTCGTCTATCAGTCGCTGTGGGCCATGGAGCAGCGCCGCCCCGACGGCTTCGAGTGGTCGCTCGACCAGAAGCTGCAGATGCTCCGCGACGCCGGCTTCGACGGCGCGGGGGTGCGCTTCTTCGACCGCGAATACGCTCGACAGGTGACGCAGCGCCTGCGCGAATGGGGCCTCACCTGGCAGGCGCAGTGCTATCCGCAGAAGGTCGAGGACCTGATCCCGATCCTCGAGAACGTCGCCGAGTTCGGCGCCGATCACCTGAACCTGCAGGCCGACGTGCGCCCGCACAGCGTCGCCGAATGCGTGCCGTTGATCGAGGGCTGGCGTCGCCTCGCAGCCGAGGCCGGTGTGCCGCTCCACTTCGAGACGCATCGTGACCGCATGACGACCGACCTGTACTTCACGCTGCGGCTGCTCGATCGGTTTCCGGATCTGCGCCTGACCGGAGACCTGTCGCACTACGTCGTCGGGCGCGAATTCGCCTGGCCGGTCTCCGACGAGAACCACCGGCTGATGCACCGCGTCATCGACAACTGCTGGGGCTTCCACGGCCGGGTCGCGAGCCGCGAGCAGATCCAGGTGCAGATCAGCTTCGCGCACCAGCGCGACTGGCTCGATCTCTTCATGGGCTGGTGGGAGTACGGCTTTCGCAGCTGGCGGCGCCGCGCGCCGGACGATGCGGTGCTGACGTTCCTGTGCGAGCTCGGGCCCAAGGAGTACGCGATGACCGGTCGTGACGGCTACGAGCTGTCCGACCGCTGGGAAGAAGCGCAGTTGCTGATGCGCCTGGTGCGCGAGCTGTGGCAGAAGATCGAGCGCGAAGAGGCGGGTCGACCGGTGTCCCAGTCAACCTCGGATTCGGACGGCGTCTGAGCCGCGATCTGTTGAGAGGGCTTTTGTGCGCTGCTGAGAGCAGCCTCACGGACTCCAAGACGCCGCTGCAAGAGGTGCCACCGGGGCGCTTGTCCCTGGCTATCCGGGCGATTAGAAGAAAGCTTTAGCCAAGTTCGGTTCGATAGACGAGACTGATCGTCGTCGACTGGGATCGCCCGAGGGGCTAGAGAACCCTGGGCCCCAACCAGCGACGCTTGTTGATCTCGATCGACAGCGATGAAGGCGAACCACCGGAGGACCCTGCGATGACCCAAGAAGCCAAGTGCCCCTTTCACCAGACCGCGGGCGGCGGCACGACCAACCGGGACTGGTGGCCGAACCAGCTCCGCCTTGACCTGCTGCAGCAGCACTCGACGAAGTCCGATCCGATGGGTGCGGACTTCGACTACGCCGAGGCCTTCAAGGCCCTTGACCTCGCGGCCGTGAAGAAGGACCTGCATGCGCTGATGACCGACTCGCAGGACTGGTGGCCGGCCGACTTCGGCCACTACGGCCCGCTCTTCATCCGCATGGCCTGGCACAGCGCCGGCACCTACCGCATCGGTGACGGTCGTGGCGGTGCCGGTCGCGGACAGCAGCGCTTTGCGCCGCTCAACAGCTGGCCCGACAACGTCAGCCTCGACAAGGCGCGTCGGCTGCTCTGGCCCGTCAAGCAGAAGTACGGCCGCAGCATCTCCTGGGCCGACCTGATGATCCTGACCGGCAACGTGGCGCTCGAGAGCATGGGCTTCAAGACCTTCGGCTTCGCCGGCGGCCGCGCCGATGTGTGGGAGCCCGATCACGACGTGTACTGGGGTCGCGAGACGACCTGGCTCGGCGGCGACGTCCGCTACGCGCAAGGGTCTCCGGGCGTGGAAGGCCACGGCGTCGTCTCGTCCGACGACGACAGCGAAGTGCCGCACACGCGCGACCTCGAGAACCCGCTCGGCGCCGTGCAGATGGGCCTGATCTACGTCAATCCCGAAGGCCCCGATGGCAAGCCCGACCCGATCGCGGCGGCGCGCGACATCCGCGAGACCTTCGCTCGCATGGCGATGGACGACGAGGAAACCGTCGCGCTGATCGCCGGCGGCCACACCTTCGGCAAGACGCACGGCGCCGCGCCGGCCGAGCACGTGGCGAAAGAGCCCGAGGCGAGCGACCTCGCCGAGCAGGGCTTCGGCTGGCGCAACAGCTTTCGCACCGGCAAGGGCGCCGACACGATCACGAGCGGGCTCGAAGTGACGTGGACGACGACGCCGACGCAGTGGAGCAACAACTTCTTCGAGAACCTGTTCGGCTTCGAGTGGGAACTGACAAAGAGCCCGGCCGGCGCGCAGCAATGGGTCGCCAAGGGTGGCGGCGGCGCGGGCACGATCCCGCACGCGCACGACGCCTCGAAGCGCCTCGCGCCGACGATGCTGACGACCGATCTCTCGCTGCGCATGGATCCCGCGTACGAGAAGATCTCGCGGCGCTTCCTCGCCCACCCCGACCAGTTCGCCGACGCCTTTGCGCGGGCCTGGTTCAAGCTCACGCACCGCGACATGGGGCCGCGCGCGCGCTACCTCGGCCCCGAAGTGCCGGCCGAGGCGCTGATCTGGCAGGACCCGATTCCGGCCGTCGACCATCCGCTGGTCGACGCGCAGGACATTGAGTCGCTCAAGAAGAAGGTGCTGGCGTCCGGCCTGACCGTCGCGCAGCTCGTCGCGACAGCCTGGGCTTCCGCGTCGACGTTCCGCGGTTCCGACAAGCGCGGCGGCGCCAACGGCGCACGCGTCCGCCTCGCGCCGCAGAAGGACTGGGCCGTCAACCAGCCTGACCAAATCGCGCAGGTGCTGGCGACGCTCGAAGGCATCCGCGCCGAATTCAACGGCGCGGCGTCCGGCGGCAAGAAGATCTCGCTCGCCGACCTGATCGTCCTGGGCGGCAGCGCGGCTGTCGAGAAGGCGGCCCGCGAAGCCGGCCAGCCGGTGACTGTTGCTTTCTCGCCGGGTCGCATGGATGCGTCGCAGGAGCAGACCGACGTCGCCTCGTTCGCGCCGCTCGAGCCCGTGGCCGACGGCTTTCGAAACTACCTGAAGGGACGTTACAGCGTGCCGGCCGAGGCGCTGCTGATCGACAAGGCGCAGCTGTTGACCCTCACGGTGCCCGAGATGACGGTGCTCGTCGGCGGCTTGCGCGTCCTCGGCGCCAATGTCGGTGGCGCGAAGCACGGCGTCTTCACGCAACGCCGCGGGATGCTGACCAACGACTTCTTCGTGAATCTGCTCGACATGGGCACGGAATGGAAGGCGCTCGCGGGCGACACCGGCACCTTCGAGGGCCGCGATCGCAAGACCGGTGCCGTGCGATGGACCGGCACGCGCGTCGATCTCGTCTTCGGTTCGAACGCGCAGCTGCGCGCCGTCGCCGAGGTCTACGCCAGCGTGGACGCGCAGGCAAAGTTCGCCGGAGACTTCGCCGCAGTCTGGTCGAAGGTGATGGACCTGGACCGGTTCGACCGCCGCTGACGATTTCGTCGCGATCCCGCCTGCGAGGGCGGGTTACGCGCCGACCTCTCGATATCGAACAATCGATCGCATTGCGATTACTAGTGTTCGCATATCAGCTACTTGCAATCTCATTACGATCGAGTGATCATGCGCTGACCGGACACTTCCTTCGCTCAGCATCCATGTCCCTGGATTCGAAGCTCCGATCGCTGCTCGGCCCCGATGCCGTTCTCACCGGCGAGGCCGATGTCGCGCCGTATGCCACCGACTGGCGCGGGCGCTACCGCGGCAACGCGGCCTGCGTGGTGCTGCCGCGATCGACCGAGGAGGTCGCGGCCGTCGTGCGCGCCTGCGCCGACGTCGGCGTGCCGATCGTTCCGCAGGGCGGCAACACCAGCCTGTGCGAAGGCGCGATCCCGCGCAGCGGGGAGCCGGCGTCGGTCGTGATCAGCCTGCAGCGCATGCGGCGCGTGCGCTCGATCGACGTGTCGAACAACTCGATCGAGGTCGACGCAGGGTGCGTGCTCGCGCAGGTCCAGCAGGCCGCGGCCGAACACGGACGCCTCTATCCGGTGAGCCTGGGGGCAGAAGGCTCATGCCAGATCGGCGGCAACATCGCCACCAACGCGGGCGGCACTGGCGTGCTTCGCTACGGCAACACGCGCGACAACGTGCTCGGCATCGAGGCAGTGCTGCCCGATGGCCGCGTCTGGGACGGCCTGTACCGGCTGCGCAAGAACAACACCGGCTTCGACCTCAAGCACCTGTTCATCGGCAGCGAGGGCACGCTGGGCGTGATCACCGCCGCGACGCTCAAGCTGCATCCGCTGCCGACCGCGCGTGCCGTCGCCTGGATGGCGCTCGAATCGCCGCAAGCCGCGCTGACGATGCTCGGCCGCTTCCAGCAACGCTGCGGCGGCGTGCTCTCGGCCTACGAGATGATGAACGACGTCCAGCTCGGCATCGTCGTCGACCACGTGGCGGGACGGCGCGCCCCGTTGCCCGTAGCGCATCCGTGGCACGTGCTCGTCGAGCTGGCCGACACCGGCGAAGAAGGGGCCTTGACCGCGCTGCTGCAGGATGTGATCGAGCGAGGGGCTGACGCCGGCGAAGTTGCCAACGCCGCGATCGCCTCGAGTGGCCAGCAGCGCGCCGACTTCTGGGAGGTGCGCCACAGCGTCTCCGAAGGCAACAAGAAGGCGGGCATGGGCATCAACACCGACTGCGCCGTGCCGGTCTCCGCGGTGCCTGAATTCATCGAGCACGCGACGCTGGCGACGCACGCGATCCTGCCTGGCGTGCCGATCATCGTGGTGGCGCACGTCGGCGACGGCAACGTCCACTTCATCCCGCTCGCGAGCTTCGACCAGTGGCGCGCATTCGACGATGCGGATGCGGTCTCGCATCGCGTCAAGCATGCAGTCAACGAGGTCGCACACGCGTTGCGCGGCACCTTCAGCGCGGAGCACGGCATCGGCCAGCAGCTCACGCAGGAGATGAGCCTCTTCAAGCCCCCGGTCGAGATCGACCTGATGCGCGGCATCAAGCAGCTGATCGACCCCCACGACCTCTTCAACCCCGGGCGGCTGCTGCCGCCCACACCCACCCCGCCGTGACGCGGAACCTCAGGAGGCACCATGAAAGACGACTCGTACTCCCATCCTTCCCGCCGGCGTGTCCTGCAGGCCGCGGCCGCGTTCGGCACGCTCGGCGCTCCGGCCGTGCTGAAGTTCGCGCGCGCGCAGTCGAAGCGCATCGTCGTGCGCGACGACGGCGGCATCTACACGAAGGCCTACGGCGCCGTGTACTACCGCCCGTTCACCGAAAAGACCGGCATCGAGGTCGTCGGCGTGCAGGCGAACGCCGAGCCGGTCGCGCAGATCAAGTCGATGGTCGACACCAAGAGCTACACCTGGGACATGGCGAAGATCAGCCAGCCGGCGATCCTGCTGCTGACGACGCAGGGCAAGGTCTACCTCGAGAAGCACGGCCTCGAGAGCGATCCGGCGGTGAGCACGATCCCGGCGAACTACATGTCGCCGTACGGCGTCGCGACCAACATCTACAGCACGGTGCTGGCCTATCGCACCGATGCCTTCAAGGGCCGCAAGGCGCCGAACTCGTGGGCCGACTTCTGGAACGCAAAGGATTTCCCCGGACGCCGCTCGCTGCGCAAGCACCCGTTCGACACGCTGGAGGAATCGACGATGGCGTCGGGCGTGCCGACCGCGCAGCTCTATCCGCTCAACGTCGACAAGGCGTTCACGAACCTCGATGTCATCAAGCCGAAGGTCGACGTCTGGTGGAACTCGGGCGCGCAGGTCGAGCAGATGCTGAAGTCCGGCGAGGTCGACATGATCGCGACGTGGGTCTCGCGTCCGCAATCGGCGATAGCCGACGGTGCGCCGGTCGCGATCGTCTGGAACCAGAACCTCTGGGGCGTCGACAACTGGTCGATCCTCGCCGGCACGCCCAACGCCGATGCGTGCCGCGAGTTCATCAAGTTCGCCTCCGACGCGAAGCGGATGGCCTCGCTGGCCGACTTCTTCCCGGCCGGCGTGACGCAGCCGGACGCGTTCAAGTACATCAAGCCCGAGGTCGCGAAGAACTGCCCCACGCACCCGGACAACATCAAGAACGGCGTGCAGATCAACGCCAAGTACTGGCTCGACAACCAGGCTTCGGTGACCGAGAAGTTCAACGCCTGGATCCTCAAGTAGCGGCGCGATGGCGCCCAAGCTCGCGATCGCCGGCCTGACCAAGCGCTACGGGTCGTTCACGGCCCTCGCGCCGACCGACCTCGAGGTCGCCGAGGGAGAGTTCCTGACGCTGCTCGGCCCGTCCGGCTCGGGCAAGACGACCTTGCTCTCGCTGATCGCGGGCCTGTCGGTGCCGGACGGCGGCCGGCTGCACATCAACGGCAAGGATGCGACCTATGCCGCGCCGCACGAGCGCGACATCGGCATGGTGTTCCAGAACTACGCGCTGTTCCCGCACATGACGGTCGCGGAGAACATCGCGTTCCCGCTCAAGATGCGGCGCGTCGACAGCGCCAGCGCGGCGCGGCGCGCAATGGAGGCGCTCGAGCTCGTCCGTCTGCCGCAGGTCGGGTCGCGCTACCCGAAGGAGCTGTCGGGCGGCCAGCAGCAGCGCATCGCGCTCGCCCGCTGCCTCGTCTACAAGCCGTCGATCGTGCTGATGGACGAGCCGCTCGGCGCGCTCGACAAGAAGCTGCGCGACCACATGCAGCTCGAGATCAAGCGCATCCACCGCGACACCGGCACGACGATCGTCTACGTCACGCACGACCAGGAAGAGGCGATGACGATGTCGGATCGCATCTGCCTGATGAACGGCGGCGCGATCGAGCAGCTCGGCTCGCCGTCGGACCTGTACTTCGCGCCGAAGACGCTGTTCGTCGCCGACTTCATCGGCGAGTCGAACCTGCTCCGCGGCAGCGTCTCGGCGAGCGATGGTCGGAACGTCGAAGTGACGCTGGCCGATGGCGCCACCCGCGTCGCGGCGACGGCACATGCGCGGATGTCCAGCGGCGACAAGGTCCGCGTGATGGTGCGCCCGCAGAACATCGCGCTGGCGTCGAACGGCGCCGGCACCCTGCGCGGCCGCGTGGTCGAGTCGATGATCACCGGCAGCCTGACCAAGCTCTACGTCGAATCGCCGTTCTCCGGCGACGACCCGATCGTGCTCTCGTACCCGACATCGGCCGCGGCCCGGCCGCATGCAGTCGGCAGCGAGCTCGCGTTCTCGTGGCAAGCGGGCGATGCCGTTGCCGTGCCGGAGGCGGCTTGAGCGCCAGCGCCGCGCCGCGCCCCGCGTGGATCAAGCCGGCGCTGCTCGGCGCGCCGCTGGTCTTGCTGTTCGCCGTCCTGCTGATCTACCCGGTCGGCCAACTGCTGCTGCTGTCGATCTACAGCGACGGCGCGTTCACGCTCGCCAAGTACCGACAGCTGTTCGATTCGTCGGTCTACATCAACGTGATGCTGATCACGTTGAAGATCTCGCTGTGGACGACCCTGCTCGCGGTCGTCGGCGGCTACCCGGTCGCGTACCTGATCGCCTCGCTCGAAAAGGACCGGAAGGCGAACTGGTTGTTCTGGGTGCTGCTCTCGTTCTGGACCAGCTTCCTGGTCCGCGCGTTCGCCTGGATCGTGATGCTGGGCCGCAACGGCGTCGTCAATCAGCTGCTCACGGCCGCCGGCTTGCAGAGCACGCCGTCGAACCTGCTCTATTCGCTCGGCGCCGTGCTGATCGGCATGGTGCATGCGCTGATGCCGCTCGCGGTGCTGACGATGCTCTCGGTGATGGACAACATCGACCGCAACCTGCCGCGCGCCGCCGCGACCCTGGGTGCGAAGCCGGGCACCGCGTTCTGGCGCGTCTACTTCCCGCTCTCGCTGCCCGGCGTCGCGGCCGGCGCGATCATGGTGTTCGTCACCGCGGTCGGCTTCTTCATCGTGCCGCAGCTGCTCGGCGGACGGCGCGAGGTGATGATCACGCAGCTCATCATCGAGCAGGTGCTGCAGACGATGAGCTGGGGCTTCGCCGGCGCGATCTCGGTGCTGATGCTGGTCGTCGTGCTGGCGGTGTTCGCGCTCTACGACAAGGTCCTCGGCCTCTCGACGATGACGGGCGAGTCGTCGCAGCGCGTCGGCGGCCGCCACGGCGTTATGCGGCGCGGCGGCGATGCGGTGCTCGGCGCGCTCGGCCGCGTCACCGATGCGCTGATCGACCTGTTTCCGCGCAGCCGCACGCGCGAGCGCGAGCCGGGCCGCTCGCTCGGCCTGCGCAGCGCCGTGCTGCTCGTGCTGTTCTTCCTGTCGGTGCCGGCCCTGCTGATGATCCCGCTGTCGTTCGCGAAGTCGGGGCTCCAATGGCCGCCGAGCGGCTTCACCTTGCAGTACTACCAGACCATGATCGCGTCGCCGTTGTGGATGCAGGCGGCGGTGCGCTCCTTGCTCGTCGGCATCGGGGCGGCGGTGCTCGCGATGCTGATCGGCACGCCGGCCGCCTTCCTGCTGGTGCGCTCGCAGATGCGCGGCAAGTCGCTGATGCTCGCGTTCGTGCTGTCGCCGATCATCGTGCCGCGCATGATCATCGCGGTCGGCCTGTTCTACTTCTTCGCGAAGGTCGGGCTGGTCGGCACGTCGGTCGGCCTCGCGATCGGCCACACCGTGGTCGCGGTGCCGTACGTCGTGATGACGATGATGGCGGTGCTGCGCAACTACGACACGCGGCTCGACCTCGCCGCGCAAAGCCTCGGCGCGAAGCCATGGCAGGTGCTGCGGCATGTCACGTTCCCGATCCTCGGCGCGGGCCTGTTCTCGTCGATGCTGTTCGCGTTCGCGACCTCGTTCGACGAGCTGACGATCGCGCTGTTCGCCTCGGGCGGCCTGTCGGCCACCTTGCCCAAGCAGTTCTGGGACGAGGTCACGCTCGAGGTCTCGCCGACCATCGCCGCGGTGTCCACCTGCCTCTTTGTCTTCGTCGGGCTGCTGATCGGCTTTGCCGAATGGCTGCGTCGACGCAGCGCCAACCGATGATTCCACCATCATGAAAACCAGACTCACCGCCGCCGGCCTGCGCGGCATCTTTCCTGCGATCCCGACGCCGGTTACCGATGACGACCGCATCGACGAAGGCGCCGCGCGCGCACAGATGGCCCTGATCCTGCGCGGCGGGGCGAACGGCGTCGTGCCGCTCGGCGGCACCGGCGAATACGGCGCGCTGCGGCAGGAGGAGAGGGTGCGCATGGTGAAGATCTGCGCAGAAGCGGCGGGCGGGAAGATTCCCGTCGTCGCCGGCGTGCTCGATCCCGGCTTCTACGACGCGATGGCCGCCGGCCGATCCTTCGCCGACGCCGGCGCCGATGCGCTGATGGTGTTGACGCCGTACTACACGACGCCGACGCAACAGGGCATCCGCGACTATTTCGTCCGCTTCGCCGATGAGTCGCCGGTGCCGGTGATGATCTACGAAATCCCGTACCGCACGCGGATCACGATCGCGCCGGAGGTGCTGCACGAGCTCTCGCGGCATCCGAACATCATCGGCATGAAGGCGTGCAATACCGACATGTACCACTTCCTCAAGGTGCAGGCCGGCATCGATGCGTCGTTCACCGTGTTCTCCGGCGAGGACACGCTGTTCCCGGTGCAGATGGCGGCTGGCGCGAAGGGCGGGATCGTGGTCACCGCCTCGGCACTGCCGCGCACCTGGCGCCGGCTCTACGAGGCCTGCGCGGCGGGGCGCACGCGGGAAGCGCTCGAGCTGCACCGAAAGCTGATTCCGCTGCTCGACATGGCGTTCGCCGAGACCAATCCGGGTCCGCTCAAGGCGGTGCTCGACCTCGTCGGCGTCGACGCGCCGCGCGTGCTGCAGCCGCTGGTCGCGCCGGCGCCCGAGCTGCGCGAGCGGCTGCGCGCCGAGACGGCTCGGCTGCTGTTGGAGGAAGCATCGCTGTGAAGACGGCTGTCTCGACGCCGCCACGCCGCAAGGCCACCCCTGCGCCGTTGCGCCGCGCCAAGGCCTCGCGGAACGGCGAGGAGCGCTCGTCGCTCTTCGTCGGCTCGGTCGAGAAGGCGTTCCAGGTGCTGGAGGCGTTTCGGGACACTCACCGCACGATGACGCTGGCCGAGATCGCACGCGCGGCGCAGCTCGATCGGAGCGCGACGCAGCGGCTGGTCCACACGATGGAGCTGCTCGGCTACATCCGCCGCCTGTCGGAGAGTTCGCTCTACGGCCTCGCGCCGAGAGTCCTCACGCTGTCGTACAACTACCTGCGCTCGCGCGAGCTGATCGAGCGCGCGTCGCCGTATTTGCTCGACATCAGCCGCAGCCTCGGCGAGACATCGAACCTGCAGGAGCTCGATGGCCACGAGATCGTCTTCGTCGCTCGCTTTCCGGGCAAGCACCTCGTCAACGTCGACTTCGCGGTTGGCTACCGCCTGCCCGCCGTGTTCACGGCCTCGGGTCGCGCGATGCTGTCGCGGCTCGATGCGCCGGCGCGGCGCGACATCGTCCGCAGCACGCCGCTGAAGCCGGTCACGCCGTACACCGAGACCGACGCGAAGCTGCTGCTCGCGCACATCGACGAAGCGGCCGAGAAGGGCTATTCGATCGTGATGAACCAGACGCTGGTCGGCGACATCTCGGTCGCTGCCGCGATCACCGATCACCACGGCTACCCGGTCGCCGCGATCAACGTCGCGGTGCCGACGACGCGCTGGAGCGTCGAGCGGGCCGAGGAACAGCTCGTTCCGCACGTGCAGCTGGCAGCGACCTCGATCTCGCAGTCGAGGATGCCGCGCGGCTGAGCGCGGCATGAGGTCCGGCAGCGGATGGCGCGCCGCCGATCGCCGCCATCGCCCGCCGGCCACCGCGTGTCTGCCAGCGGGAGCGGCCTGTAAGCTCAAACGATGGACTACGTCCTCGTGCTTCTCGCCGGGCTTTTCGCCGGCACCCTCGGCGGCGTCGTCGGCACCGGCTCATCGCTGGTGATGATGCCGATCCTGGTGGTGATGCACGGACCGCGGCAGGCCGTGCCGATGATGGCGGTCGCCGCGATCATGGGCAACATGGGGCGGGTGCTGGCCTGGCGCCGCGAAATCGACTGGCGCGCCTGTGGCGCCTACTGCGCGACCGCCGTGCCGGGCGCGATGGTCGGCGCGCGCCTGCTGCTGTCGATCCCGCCCGGCCTCGCAGAGACTGCGCTGGGCATCTTCTTCCTCGTCCTGATTCCGGCGCGGCGCTGGCTGGCGCGACGCGAGTTCCGGATCACCGCGACCCATCTGATGCTGCTCGGCGCACCGCTCGGCGTGCTGACCGGCGTGGTCGTGTCGACCGGACCGCTGACGGTCCCGCTCTTCACCTTCTACGGGCTGGAGCGCGGCGCGTTCCTCGGCACCGAGGCCGCGAGCTCGCTCGGCATGTACGCCGCCAAGGTCGCGACCTTCCAGGCTTTCGGCGCGCTGCCGATGCCGGTGCTGCTGCAGGGTCTGATCGTCGGCGCGACGCTGATGGCCGGCTCGTTCCTCGGCCGGGTCGTCGTGCTGCGCCTCAGCTCGGCGGCCTACCGATCCCTCGTCGACGGACTGATGGCCGTGTCCGGTGTGTCGTTGCTGTGGGCCGCGTTCCGCTGAGGCGGGCGGGGCGGCGGCAGCGATTCGAGAAACGCGATGACCTCGGCGTTGAAGGCCGCCGGGTTTTCATTGGGCGAACCGTGACCGGCACGCGGAATCTCGATGCGCTGCGCATGCCGCATCACGCCGCTGAGCTCATCGACGACGTGCCGGTGCAGCGCACTCGTGTGCGCGCCACGCAGCAGCAAGGTCGGCATGTTCAGCCGTGACACGGTGGCGCGGTCGAACTCCGGGAACGGATCGTCCGCCCGCGTCAACGCCTGCATGGCCGGGGCATTGCGCAGCACGCCATCAACACGTTCGGCCGGCCACGACTCGAGGGTCGGCCGGCCCCACATGCCTTCGGTGAGCAGCGCGATTGCGTACCGCGGCTCGCCGCGGGCGAAGGCTTGGCCGGCGGGGCACCAGACGCCGTCGATGAACGCGCGGTAGAGCCGCGCGCCGCTTTCCGTTGCCAGCGCCCAGCGGTGCAGCGGCGGCTCGGCCAGTACGAGGCTGGCAACGCGGTCCGGCGCGCGCAGCGCGATGCCGAGCGCCAGCAGCGCACCGTACGACGTGGCGACGAGGTGCGATGGACCCGCATCGAGCGCGGCCTGCAGCGCCAGGAAATCGTCGATGTCGTCGTCGATGCCGTTCGCCGAGACCGTGCGTGGCGCAGCGTCGTTCCGATTCGGATGGCTGTGCCGGCGGCTGTAGGCGATCACCCGCCAGCGTGGCGAGAGCGCGCGGACCTGATGGGGCCACGTCTCCAGATCGCCCATGCCGCCGTGCAGCAGGAACACCGCGCTGCGACCGGCTTCGCTGTCGGTGTAGTGCAACTCGACGCCGTTCACGCGTCGCGCTCGGATCGACTCGGCGGGCGTCGGGCCCGTGCCTCGCCATGCGGCGTTCGCGAACATCATTCGAGCTTCAGCCCGGCGTCGCGGATCACCGCGGACCACTTCGCGTTGTCGTCGCGGATCAAGGTGCGGAACGCCTCGGGCGTCGATGTCATCGGGCGAAAGCTGAGGCGCGCCATCGCCGCACTCACCTCGCTCGTCGCCAGGATGGTGCCGACCTCGCGATTCAGACGCTGGACGACCGCTGCCGGCGTGCCGCGTGGTGCGACGAGTCCGATCCACGCTTCGCCCTGCACGTCGAAGCCGCTTTCGCGGGCGGTCGGCGTCTCCGGCAGAGCAGGCTCGCGTTGCCGGCCCGTGACCGCGAGTGCCTTCAGCTTGCCCGCCCGGACCTGGTTCGAGATGATCGTCGGCGCGTCGAACAGCAGCGGAATCTCGCCCGACACCACCGCGTTGACCGCATCGCTGCCCGACTTGTGCGGGACCATCGTCACCTCGATGCCGGTCGCCCGGTTCAGCAGCAGCGCGACGATGTGCGGCGGCGAGCCCTGCTGCGGCATCGCGACGAAGTACTTGCGCGGCTCCGCCTTCGCCAGCGCGACGAACTCGCCCAGCGACTGCGCGGGGAACGACGGGTGCGCGGCCAGCGCCATCGCCCCGGTGACCAGAGGTGCGACCGGCTCGAGGTCGCGCAGCGGGTCGTACGGCAGCTTCGCGAACAGGTGGGCGTTGAAGACCGCCTGGGACATCGTCGCGAGTGCGAGCGTGTGCCCATCGGCCGGGGCCTGCAGCAGCGCCGAGATCGCGACGCTGCCGGCCGCGCCGGGCCGGTTCTCGACGACGACCGGCTGCCCGAGCGCGGCGGCCAGCCGCTCGGCGATCGGTCGCACCATGATGTCGGGCACGCTGCCGGGCGCGCCGCCGACCAGCAGGGTGACCGGCCGACTCGGATACGACTGGGCTCGCGGACGGCTGACAGCGCACGCCAATGCAGCGAATGAGAGTGCGCGCAGCACGTCGCGTCGAAACATGATGGGCTCCTGTCGGGCTGGAGATCGGAAGAAGGTGCACGTAGGCTAGTGGCTGCAGCCGCACACTAAAAGGGGGCTGCGGGAACATGACCCGTTCCGGCATGGAACCAGTGGTCCGGCCAGGATGCCGGGGCGAGGACACGATGGACAAGCTTCGAGCGATGACCTTCTTCTGCCGCACGGTCGAGGCCAAGAGCTTCGCGGCCGCGGCCCAGATGCTCGACGTCGTGCCGTCGGCATTGAGCAAGACGATCTCCGCGCTCGAGAAGGAGCTCGGCTTCTCGTTGATGAGCCGCTCCACGCGCAGCCTTTCGCTCACCGACGAGGGTGCGGCGTACTACGAGCAGTGCCGGCAGATCCTCGCGGACATCGAGGTCGCCGAAAGCGCAGGGCGGCACGGCACCGCGCAGGCGCGCGGGACCTTGCGCATCGGCATGCACCCGGGCCTGCGCCACGCGTTGATGACGATGCTGAAACCCTTCCTCGACGGGCAGCCGGACCTGAAGGTCGAAACGCTGATCACGAACGCCGCCGCTGCCGTGGTCGACGAAGGCCTCGACCTCGTCCTTCACATCGGCGCGTTGCCCGACTCCAGCCTGATTGCGCGCCCGCTCGGCTGGACGCGCCCGATCGTCTGCGCCGCGCCCGCATACCTCGCGTCATGCGGCGAGCCCAGCCACCCGCGCGAGCTCGCCGAGCATCGCGCCGTGATCTATGCGCGCCGCGATGAGGCGCCGAACACGCGCTGGCGTTTTGCAAAGGACAACGAGACCTGCGATGTCGACGTGCCGGTGCGCGTCGTCTCGCGCGACGGCATCGGCCTGGTCGATGCGGCGTCGAGCGGCTGCGGCGTGGCGCGACCGCTCGAGATCGCTGCGCGTCACATCGTCGCGGCCGGCCAGCTGCGCGAAGTCCTGCCCGATTGGAGCGGCGAGGCGCAGGCGATCACCGCGGTGCTGCCGCCGCGCGGGCGCACATCGCCGGCGAAGGTCAGGCTGTACATCGAGTACATCGCTGCGCTCCTCGCGGAGGGCCGCCCACACCGATCGATGGCCTAGGCGCTTCTGCGTCTTGCGCGTTTCACGACGGCATGGCCTGAATGCGCTTGCCCTCGATCCCCTCGATCGATGCGGCCGGGCGCGCTCAGGCCGCCGCCGTGACGCTTCGATCGGCCGGGCGGGCGTGCGGCGTCCGGTAGCGCCACCACGGCAGCGCCTCGGTCATGCGCAGCACCTTGCCCGGGTCGGGCACCGGTGCGTAGCCGGGCAGCGACGTCAGCAACTGCGTCCAGGCGTCGCCGGCCAGCACCTCGCGCAGGCGCAGCACCGCCGGGTGCTCGAGGTCCGCCTTCAGGCAGAGGAGGAAGTAATCCTCCTCGACCAGCGGGACGAAGTGCAGGCCGAACTCGAGCGCGGCCGCCTCGACGCCGAGGCCGACATCGGCCGCGCCGCTGGCCACGCAGGCGGCGAGCGCGACATGCGATTCCTCGATCAAGGTCGGATCGCGGCCAAGCGCGCCGACATCGAGACCCTGCTCGTGCAGCAGGTGGTCGATGAGCAGGCGCGTGCCCGATCCGACCTGGCGATTGACGAAGCGCAGCGACGAATGGCGCAGGTCTGCGAACGTCCGGATCTCACCCGCGTGCTCCTTGCGAAGCATCAAGCCTTGGCTGCGTCGCGAGCAGGCGATCAGCTTGTGCACGCCGGGTCGGAGCAATGGCTTCAGCGCGGCCATGAACACCGGCGCGGCGCCGCGCATGGCCGGCACGTGGAAGCCGGCCACCAGGCAGCGCCGTGCGTTCAGCGACCGCACGCTGTCGACGCTGCCCTGGAAGCGCAGATCGAGCTCGAGCGCCGCCGCAGCGGCCGCGTGGTCGCGCAGACGCGGCAGCGCGAGATCGTGGCTGGCGCAGACGGTGAGGAGCCGCCGGCGGTCGTCGCGCGCCTCGTCGATCGTGCGCTCCAGGTGGTCGCGCAGTGCCTCGATGTGCGGCTGCAGGCGCTTGCGTGCCCGCAGCTCGGCCCACAGCAGGCGTTCGCCGAACTCGGTCAGGCGGGCCCGTTGGCCCTTCGACCAGACGACGAGCGGCTCGCCAACCTCGGCTTCCCAAGCCCGCAGAACGCCCCAGACATGGCGATACGACTGGCCGAGTCGGCGCGCAGCCTGGCCGATCGAGCCGCCATCTCGTACTGCCGCGAGCGTCGCGAACAGCGGCTGGTCGAGCTCGGCGCCGTGCTGTCCGCTGCGCTCGAAGGCGTAGCTCAGGCGGACGCCGAGGCGGCGGGTCGCTTGGCTGCCGCTGGACGGCTTTTCCACAGGCTTCTTCATCGCCGAATTGTCCGCCATGGGCCGCGTGATCGCCGCGCGCGAGCGCGGGCTGAGAATCCGGCATGGACAGCGATTTATTTGTCGGGCTGGTGGTCGATGACCCGGCAGCGATGCGCGCCTTGCAGTCGTCGATGACGGCAAGCGGCGTGACGGCGCGATCGTGATGCGGCTGTTCGACAAGCCTTGCGCGCCAGTGGCGCTCGTTTCCCGAGGGCACAACCGATGAGTGCGCTCGAAGGACCTGCGGCTCCGGGTCCGAAGGCC
>JBDSAB010000268.1:0-5388 GCA_039922395.1 Caldimonas sp. | reverse complement strand
CCGACGTCTCGCGCGGCGCCGACGTCAAGGCGATGATCGAGGCCGCGCTCGACGGGTTCGGCCGGCTCGACATCCTCGTCAACAACGCCGGCATGGGCCACCTGCCGCAGCCGCTCGAGGGGCTCGGCGAGGACGACTTCGATCGCATCCTCGCGGTCAACGTGAAGTCGATTTACCTGGCGGCGCGCGAGGTCGTGCCGCGCTTCAAGGCGCAGAAGCGCGGCGTGATCCTGAACGTCGCGAGCACGGCCGGTGTCAGCCCGCGGCCGCGCCTCACCTGGTACAACGCGAGCAAGGGCTGGGTCATCACCGCGACGCGCTCGATGGCGGTCGAGCTCGCGCCGTTCGGCATCCGCGTCGTCGCCTTGAACCCGGTCGCCGGCGAAACCCCGATGCTGAAGACCTTCATGGGCGAGGACACGCCGGAGATGCGCGCAAAGTTCCTCTCGACGATCCCGATCGGCCGTTTCTCGACCCCTGAAGACCTCGGCAACGCGGCCTGCTTCCTGTGCAGCGACGAGGCGTCGATGATCACCGGCGTCGCGATGGAGGTGGACGGCGGGCGCTGCATCTGAGGCGCAGGGCTCGGCGCGTTTGATCGAGATGACCGACGACCGCGTCCCGTCCGATGTCGCGGCGCTGCTCGGGTCGGCGCGGCGCGTGCTCGGTGCGTTGCGCGCCGAATTCGATCGGACCGCTGTGTCGCTCGCGCGCGCTTGCGCGACCGGTTCGACGCTCGATGCAGCACGGCTCGACCAGCGCCAGCTCGCGACCTACGAACTGGCGCTGGCGAGCGCCGACCTGCTGGCAGCCGAGACCTCGGTCGGACCCATCGCTGAGGCCGATGTCGCGGGACGCGACAGCGCGGCCGCCGACTCCGCGCCCGAAGACTTCGATGCCCGCCTAGCGCTGGTCTACGCCGCCGACGCGATCGGTGCGGTCTTCGATCGCCTGCAGGCGATCGGCATCGAGCTCGACCGCGATCTCGCGGCGCTCGACCGCATCGCTGCCGACCCCGAGTGGCGCGCGCTGCGCCGCGCGGTCGCGACCGGTCCGGCGCTCGACCGCCTCGGCGCCGAGATCGCGGCCGGCCACGTCGAGGTCGGCCACATCGCGTTCGACGAGCCGCTCGCGCTGGCGCAGGACGCGTTCCGGCGCTTCGCCGCCGACGTCGTCGCGCCGCAGGCCGAGGCGATCCACCGCGACAACCTGACCGTGCCGGAGGCGCTGCTGCAGGCGCTGCGCGAACTCGGCGTGTTCGGCCTGTCGATCCCCGAGCGCTACGGCGGCAGCCGGCCCGACGACCATGACGACACGCCGATGATGCTGGTCGTCACCGAGGCGCTCTCGGAAGCGTCGCTGGCGGCCGCGGGCAGCCTGATCACGCGGCCCGAGATCCTGGCGCGCGCGCTGCTCGCCGGCGGCACGGAGGCGCAGCGCGAGCATTGGCTGCCGCGCATTGCAGCCGGCGACCCACTCTGCGCGATCGCGATCACCGAGCCCGACTTCGGCTCCGACGTCGCGAGCCTCGCCTTGCGCGCCACGCGCGTCGACGGCGGCTGGCGCCTCGACGGCGCGAAGACGTGGTGCACGTTCGCCGGCAAGGCCGGCCTGCTGATGGTGGTTGCGCGCACCAACCCCGATCGGACCGCCGGCCATCGCGGGCTCAGCATCCTGCTGGTCGAGAAGCCGTCGGGCGACGGCCATGCGTTCGAGTTTGTGCAGCCTGGCGGCGGCCGCCTCGTCGGCACCGCGATCCCGACGATCGGCTATCGCGGCATGCACTCGTTCGACCTCGCGTTCGACGGCTTGTTCGTGCCCGACGCCAATGTCGTCGGCGGCGAAGGCGGCCTCGGCAAGGGCTTCTACTTCACGATGGCCGGGATGATGGGCGGGCGCATGCAGACTGCAGCGCGCGCCTGCGGGGTGATGCGGGCCGCATTGCGCGCCGCGATCCGCTACGCCGCCGATCGCAAGGTGTTCGGTGCCCCTCTCGCCGACTACGCGCTGACCCGCGCGAAGCTCGCGCAGATGGCGGCGCGCTACGCGGCGTGCCGGCGCCTCGCCTACCGGATCGGCCGTCTGCTCGACAGCGGTGGCGGACGGATGGAAGCGAGCCTCGTCAAGCTGCTCGCCTGCCGCTCGGCCGAGCTCGTCACGCGCGAGGCGCTGCAGATCCACGGCGGCATGGGCTACGCCGAGGAGTCGCCGGTCAGCCGCTACTTCGTCGATGCGCGCGTGCTGTCGATCTTCGAAGGCGCGGAGGAGACGCTCGCGCTGAAAGTCGTCGCGCGCAGCCTGCTCGAGGATGCGCTCGCCTCGACGGGCCGCAAAGTACCAAGCGTGGGTGACAGCTTGGGCAAAGGCGCGGACATCGACGACGGCGAGGCCGCGGCCTCTGCGCAATGACCGACGCGCCCATCCTCGCCGGCCTGCGCCTCGTCGAAGCCGCCGCTTTCGTCGCTGCGCCGCTCGGCGGCATGACCCTGGCGCAGCTCGGTGCCGACGTGATCCGGATCGACACGCTGGGCGGCGGCCTCGACCACCGGCGCTGGCCGGTTGCACCGGACGGCACCAGCCTGTTCTGGACCGGCCTCAACAAGGGCAAGCGTTCGGTCGCGCTCGACCTCGCGTCGGCCGAAGGCCGCGAGCTCGCGATGGCGCTGATCTGCGCGCCGGGCGACGACGCCGGCCTGCTGCTGACCAACTTCCCGCCGCGCGGCTGGCTCGACCACGATGCGCTGCGCGCGCGGCGCGCCGACCTGATCCAGCTGACGGTGCAGGGCGACCGGCACGGCGGCTCGGCGGTCGACTACACCGTCAACGCGCGGGTCGGCCTGCCCTTCGTCACCGGTCTTGGCGAAGACGACGGAGCCGTCAACCACGTGCTGCCGGCGTGGGACCTCGTGACCGGCCAAATGGCGGCGACCGGGCTGCTTGCCGCCGAGCGCCATCGGCGGCTCACCGGTGCCGGCCAGCACGTGATGCTCGCGCTCGAGGACATGGCGCTCGCGGTGATGGGCCACCTCGGCTTCATCGCCGAGGCCGAGCTTGGCGAGCGGCGCGAGCGGCACGGCAACTTCCTGTTCGGCGCGTTCGGCAAGGACTTCGTGACCGCCGACGGCGAGCGCGTGATGGTCGTCGGCCTGACGTTGAAGCAATGGCGTGCGCTCTGCCAGGCGACCGGGACTGACACCGCGATCGCAGCGCTCGCGACGAGTCTCGGGCTCGATCTCGATGCGGAAGGCGACCGTTTTCGGGCCCGCGAGTCGATCGCCGACCGGGTCGGCGCGTGGATCGGCGCACAGCCGTTCGACGCCGTGCAGCGCACCTTCGACGCCCACGGCGTGTGCTGGAGTCGCTACCAGACCGTCGAGCAGCTGGTGCGCGAAGACCCGGCCTGCTCGGAAGCCAATCCGCTGTTCCAGCGGATCGACCAGCCCGGTGTCGGCCGCGTCCTCGCGCCGGGCAGTCCGCTGCGCTTCTCGGCGTTCCCGCGGCGCGCACCGCGACCGGCGCCGCGGCTCGGCGAGCACACCGAGGAAGTGCTGCTCGACGTGCTGCGGCTCGATCACGCCGGCTACGGTCGACTCGTCGACCGCGGCATCGCGGGGGGTTGAGCTCGGCGTGATCGGCGGGTCGGTGCTCGATCAGCGCGCCGCCGCCTTGCCCGCGATCACCAGCGCGATGCCGCCCAGGATCGCGGCCGACGCGACGACGAGGCGCAACGTGATCGGCTCGCCGAGCAGCGCGACACCGCCGACCGCGGCCAGCACCGGCACGCTGAGCTGGACCGTCGCCGCGCTCGTCACCCTGAGGCCGGGCAGCGCCGTGTACCAGATCGCGTAGCCGACGCCCGACGCGAGCGCGCCCGACGCGACCGCGTAGCCGGCACCGGCCGGATCGAGCGAGGCCCACGGCAGGGCCGCGAGTCCGAGCCCGGCCGCGAAGGCACAGGCGCGCAGGAAGTTGCCGGCTGTCACCTGGAGCGGATCGCCGGCCCCCTTGGCGCGCAGCGTGTAGATGCCCCAGGCGACGCCGGCGGCGCCCATCAGCAGCGCGCCGTGCCACGGTGGCGCTGCAAGGCCGGGCAGCAGCAGCCCGACGAGCCCGCCGAGCGCACAGACCAGCCCGGCGGCCTGGCGCACGGCGAGGCGCTCGCCGCGCCAGAGCCCGACCGCGATCATCGTCGTCTGCACTGCGCCGAACAGCAGCAGCGCACCGGTCGCCGCCGACAGGCTGAGGTACGCGTACGAGAAGGCCGCTGCGTAAGCGAAGAGGGCAGCTGCCGAGCCCCAGCTACCGGCCGACTTCGTCACGCCGTCGCGTGTGCGCACGATCAGCCACAGCGCGATCGCGCCGGCCGCGATGCGGATCGCCGTGAACGTGGCCGCGTCGATCGCGGTCGTCTTCAGCGCGGCACGGCAGAGCAGCGAATTGCCCGCGAACGAAAGCATCGCGAGCAGCGTGAGGACGAAGACCCGTGCAGGTGACACCGCGCGATTCTGACTGCGACGCGCCGGACGGCCGCGCCGCATCCGAGGATCAGCTCAGCGCGTCGTCGAGGACCTCGACCCAGTGCCGCACCGGCGTCGCCGTGCCGGTCTGCAGATGCTGGATGCAGCCGATGTTGGCCGACACGATGGTCTGCGGCTGCAACTCGGCAAGGCTCGCGAGCTTGCGGTCGCGCAGCGCGTGCGCGAGCTCCGGCTGCAGCACCGAATAGGTCCCGGCCGACCCGCAGCAGAGATGGCTTTCGGTGCGCGCGATCTCGACCTCGAAGCCCAGAGCGCGCAGGCTGGCCTCGACGCCGCCGCGCAGCTGTTGGCCGTGCTGCAAGGTGCATGGCGGATGGAACGCGAGCCGCGTGCCGATCCGGCGATCGTCGGCCGGAACGTCCGGCAGCGGATGCGGCTGCGACGCGAGCGGTGCCGGCGGGTCGAGGCGGGCCCGCAGGGCCGGCACCAGGTCGGGCAGCAGCTCACTGAGGTCGCGCGTCAGCGATGCGATGCGCTGTGCTTTCGCGGCGTACGCCGGATCGTTGGCGAGCGCATGGGCGTACTCCTTCACGGTGACGCCGCAGCCCGACGCGTTCATCACGATCGCTTCCACCTTCCCGCGCTCGGTCAGCCCCTCGACCAGCGGCCACCAAACGTCGATGTTGCGACGCATGTCGGCATGCGCGCCGGGATGGTCGTTCAGGTGCAGGCGGATCGCGCCGCAGCAGCCGGCGCCGTCGGCGACCAAGGTCTGGATGCCGGCCGCGTCGAGGACGCGCGCGGTCGCACTGTTGATGTTCGGCATCATCGACGGCTGCACGCAACCCATCAGCAGCAGCACCTTGCGTGCGTGCTCGCGGGTCGGCCAGCGGTGCGCCGACGCGCCGGC
>JBDSAB010000267.1:0-6677 GCA_039922395.1 Caldimonas sp. | reverse complement strand
AGCGTGGTGCCGACCGCATCGGCCTGCACCATCACCGCATTCATCGCGCCCTCGACGTTGGCGATCAGGCGCGTCGACGGCACCAGCGTCGGATGAACCCGCAACTCGATGCCGCCGGTCGCGGACGGGTCGGTGGACGATGAGGCCAGGTCGTCGCGCCGCTTCGTGATCGCCAGCAGCTTGATGCGGTAGCCGAGCTGCTCGGCATAGGCGATGTCGGCGGCCTGCAGGTCGACGATGCCTTCGATGTGCGCGCGGTCGAAGCGGACCGGAATCCCGAACGCGATCGCGCTCATGATCGTCGCCTTGTGCGCGGCATCGATGCCGGCGATATCGAACGTCGGGTCGGCCTCGGCATAACCGAGCTGCTGGGCCTGCGCCAGCGCGGTCGCGAAGTCGAGCCCCTTGGCGCGCATCTCCGACAGGATGAAGTTGGTCGTGCCGTTGACGATGCCGACGATCCATTCGATCCGGTTCGCGGTCAGCCCTTCGCGCAGCGCCTTGATGATCGGGATGCCGCCGGCGACCGCCGCCTCGAAGGCGACGACGACCCCGCGCGCCGCCGCGGCCGCGAAGATCTCGGTGCCGTGCAGCGCCAGCAGCGCCTTGTTCGCGGTGACGACGTGCTTGCCGGCCGCGATCGCCTCGAGCACCAGCGTGCGGGCGATGCCGACGCCGCCGATCAGCTCGACGACGATGTCGATCGCCGGATTCGCGATCACGCTGCGCGCGTCGGCCACGACCTCGGCCGACTCGCCCACGATGCGGCGCGCCCGCGCGGTGTCGAGGTCGGCGACCATCGCGATGCGGATCGAACGGCCGGCGCGGCGCTGGATCTCCGCCTGGTTGCGGCGCAGCACCTCGAAGGTGCCGCTGCCGACGGTGCCGATGCCGAGCAGGCCGACCTGAATCGGATTCATGGTGCGTCGAAGAAAGAAAGCAGGCTCATCGGAGCGGCGATTCCGCAGCCGCTCACGACACGGCGCGCAGCATCGAGACGCCGGGCTGCGCGTGCCGCTTTCGGTAGTGTTCGAGGAACTTCGCGATGCGGCCGATCGCATCGGTGAGGTCGTCCGAGTTCGGCAGGAACACGATCCGCAGGTGGTCGGGCTCGGGCCAGTTGAAGCCGGTGCCTTGCACGATCAGGACCTTCTGCTCGGCAAGCAGCTCGTACGCGAACTGCTTGTCGTCCTCGATCGGGTACATCTTCGGGTCGAGCTTCGGAAACATGTACAGCGCCGCCTTCGGCTTCACGCAGGTGACGCCGGGGATCTCGGTGAGCAGGCGGTGCGCAAGGTCGCGCTGGCGGCAGAGCCGGCCGCCCGGCATCACCAGGTCGTCGATGCTCTGGTAGCCGCCGAGCGCAGTCTGGATCGCGAGCTGGCCCGGCGTGTTGGAGCAGAGACGCATCGACGCCAGCATGCCGAGGCCCTCGATGTAGTCGCGAGCGTGGCGCTGCTCGCCCGAGACGACCATCCAGCCGGCGCGAAAGCCGCACGACCGGTAGTTCTTCGACAGCCCGTTGAAGGTCAGGAACAGCACGTCGTCGGCGAGCGACGCGATGCTGGTGTGGGTGTTGCCGTCGTACAGCGTCTTGTCGTAGATCTCGTCGGCGAACACGATCAGCTGATGCCGACGCGCCAGCTCGACGATCTGCAGCAGCACCGAGTCGGGATAGAGCGCGCCGGTCGGGTTGTTCGGGTTGATGACGACGATCGCGCGGGTCTGCGGCGTGATCTTGCGAGCGATGTCGTCGATGTCCGGCATCCAGTCCGACTGCTCGTCGCACAGGTAGTGGACCGGCGTGCCGCCGGACAACGCAACCGACGCGGTCCACAGCGGGTAGTCGGGGGCCGGGATCAGCACTTCGTCGCCGTTGTTGAGCAGCGCGTTCATGCTCATCGTGATCAGCTCGGAGGCGCCGTTGCCGAGGAACACGTCGTCGACGGTCACGCCGCGGATGTGCTTCTGCTGGGTGTAGTGGACGATCGCCTTGCGCGGTGCGAACAGGCCCTTCGAATCGGTGTAGCCGGCCGCGTGCGGGAGGTTGCGGATCATGTCCTGCACGATTTCATCGGGCGGCTCGAGGCCGAACGCGGCGATGTTGCCAATGTTCAGCTTGATGATGTGCTGGCCTTCTTCCTCCATCTGCCGGGCCTTCTCGAGCACCGGTCCACGGATGTCGTAGCAGACGCTTTCGAGCTTGCTCGATTTCGCTATGAGTCGCACGCGGATTCTCCTCGGCGTCAACGCCGGAAAAACCTAAGATTTGAACACACGGGTCGCCGCTTCCATCGCATTGCGTGTGAGCTCCGCCTGCGCCAGCACCCATCGTGCGAATTCCGCCACTTCCGGGCGCGATTGGCCGGCCTGCGAGGGCACCAGCCAGTACGCGTTGCGCGATTCGATCCGCCCTGCCGGACCGAACGGCTCGATCAACTCGCCGCTGGCTAGCGACTCGGCGACCAGCGCCATCCGGCCGAGCGCAACAGCCTGGCCGGTCAGCGCGGCCTGCACCTGCTGGTGGGTGAAGTTGAAGACGATCCAGCGCCGCGGCTGCAGTTTCGGCTCGCCCTTGACCGAGAGCCAATGGCGCCAGCTCAGCAAGGCCGCGCTCGGCGAATGGTCCTCTTCCTCGGCGAGCGCGTGGTGGACGAGATCGGCGGGGCTGTTGAGCCGCGGTGCCTGACCGCTGGCGATCTGCTCGGCGAGCCAGCGGCCGATGACCGGCGTCAGCATCTCGCCGAACAGCCGAATCGCGGTCGGCGGCGCCTGCTCGACCGCGCAGTAGCGCAGCGCCATGTCGAGATCGGGCTCGTCGAGGCCGACCAGCTTGTCGGAGGCCGACACGCGGATGTCGATGTCGGCATGCGAGCGCTGGAATGCCTCGAGCCGCGGGATCAACCAGAGCGACGAGAACGACGCGAAGGTCGTCACGCTGACCACGTTGCGCCCGCGTCCGACGCGGATCTGGCGCACCGTCGCATCGAGCCGGTCGAGCATCGGTGCGACTGCGCGCAGCAAGGTCGCGCCGTCGCTGGTGATCTCGACGTGGCGCGTGCCGCGCAGGAAGAGCGGCGCGCCGAGCTCGGTTTCGAGCGCGCTGATCTGGCGACTCACCGCCGACTGCGTCAGGTGCAGTTCCTCGGCTGCGGCGCGGAAGTTGAGCAGGCGCGCGACCGCCTCGAAGGCGCGGATCGGCCCGACGGCCAACGGACGATGACGGGCTCTTTCAATCACGCTCTATTCATGCTCACAGATCATCAATCGCAGTTCCGATGTCATTGGACCAACCCCCGGTAGATATCTAGTATTCATGCATCAACCAGGAGCCGCCATGAACTCTACACTGATGCAAAAGTCGCAACGATCCGGGAATTCGACCTGGTCCCTGCCGGCACAGATGTCGCAGACGCTTCGCGTGGGCCCGGGTGCGCGTGTCCTGCAGGTCCAGGAGGGCAGGCTCTGGCTGACGACGTCCGGCAATGCGGAGGAAGCCGCCACGGATCTCTGGCTGGAGGCCGGCGAGAGCGTCGAGCTCGCCGATGGTCTCGAGGTCGTGATGGAAGCCTGGCCGGCCGCGCGCTACCAACTGATGGTGCCGCCGTCGGCGTGCCGGGCCGGATCACCGGCCCGCTCGCCGCTGACACGCGCCGCCGGCTGGCTGGCCGATCGGGTCGTGCACCGTACGTCCGGCCTGTTGCCGAGCCGCGGCTTCGCCCACTGATCGGCGCCAATGATGCCGTGTGCGGATGTCCGCACCGCGGCAGACCGCCGATCGCCTGATGCATCATCGCCGGCTCGAAAGAATGCACGAGCCAGGCGACCATGAAGATGCAGGCAGACCGCATGGAGGGACAGAACGCGATCTCGCGCCATGGTCCCGACGGCATCATCGTCAACGGGGCGGAATATCGGGCAAGCACCGTCGTGCCATGGCGCGGCGTGGTCGCCCCTTGGGGCGCGGATGATTTCGATGCGTTGTCGGCCGATCATTTCGAGAGGCTCGCCGCGCTCGGCCCCGAACTCGTGATCTTCGGCAGCGGCCGCCGGTTGCGCTTTCCGAAGCCGGTGCTGTTGCAGCCGCTGATGGCGCGCCGGATCGGCTTCGAAACGATGGACACCGCGGCGGCCTGCCGCACCTACAACGTCCTGCTGGCCGAAGGACGCGCCGTCGTCGCGGCACTGCTTTTCGAGGCGCCCCGTCCTTGATCCGGATGCGTCGGCAGGGGCCGGCGGGAGGGGCTCAGCCCCTATAATCTGCGGCTACGCCTGGCCCAGTGGCGCAACCGAACAGAATACTTCATGACGCCTGCTCTCAACAAACCCATACCGGAATTTGAAGCGCTAGCCACGGGAGGAATTAAGTTCACGCCGCAGGCCTATGCCGGCAAGATCGTCGTGCTGTATTTCTATCCCAAGGACAACACGCCGGGTTGCACGACCGAGGCGATGCAGTTCCGCGATCACTACCGCGAATTCGTGAAGGCCGGCGCCGTGCTGTTCGGCGTCTCGCGCGACAACATGACCTCGCATGACAAGTTCAAGCAAAGTCTCGAGCTGCCGTTCGAGCTGATCGCCGATACCGAAGAGAAGCTCTGCCACATGTTCGGCGTCGTCAAGAACAAGATCATGTACGGCAAGAAGGTGAAGGGCATCGAGCGCAGCACCTTCCTGATCGACGGCACCGGCGTGCTGCGCGCCGAGTGGCGCGGCCTCACGGTCGCCGGGCACGTCGACGAGGTGCTGAAGGCCGTCAAGGCCATCAAGAAAGCGGGCTGACGCGCCCGTCGTCGTTCGCGCGCCCCGCGGTCGTTCCGACCGCTCCATCCGAGCCGTCCCCCATGCCCCTGCCCAAGCCTCCCGCGAAGCGCGCGTCGCTGCTGAGCGCTGACGATTTTGTCGCGCAATCCGCGGCCCAACCCGGCAAGCGGTCGCAGCGCCCGCGGCCGAGCGAAGAACCCGGCCTGCCGGCCGTGCTCGAACTCAACAACGCAGCGCCGGCCGGCGCCGCTGTCCGGCCCGCGGTCGAAGCACCCGCCCTGCCCCAATCGTCCGCCCCGCTGCGCAAGATGATGGCGACGGCACCGCATCCGGCCAAGAAGCCGCGCGGCACCGGTCCGGCGACCCTGTTCGTGCTCGACACCAACGTGCTGATGCACGACCCGACGTCGCTGTTCCGCTTCGACGAGCACGATATCTACCTGCCGATGATCACGCTCGAGGAGCTCGACGGTCACAAGCGCGGCATGACCGAGGTCGCCCGCAACGCGCGCCAGGTCAGCCGCGACCTCGACGCCCTCGCCGCCAACATGCCGAGCCGTGATACCTCCGGTCTCAGCGACGGCCTGCCGCTCAACCAGACCGGCCATCGCGAAGCCGGCGGCAAGCTGTACTTCCAGACCAACCTGGTCGACGTCGACCTGCCGGCCGGGCTGCCGCAGGGCAAGGCCGACAACCAGATCCTCGGCGTCGTCAAAGCGCTGCGCGACCAGCAGAAGGGGCGCGATGTCGTGTTGGTGTCGAAAGACATCAACATGCGCATCAAGGCGCGTGCGCTGGGCCTGCCGGCCGAGGACTACTTCAACGACAAGACGCTCGAGGACGGCGACCTCCTCTACACCGGCGTGCTGCCGCTGCCGGCCGACTTCTGGGAGCGCCACGGCAAGACGATGGAGAGCTGGCAGCAGGGCGGGCTCACCTACTACCGGATCAACGGTCCGATGGTGCCGGTGCTGCTGGTCAACCAGTTCGTCTACCTCGAAGCGCCGGGTGCCGCGCCGCTCTATGCCAAGGTCACCGAGATCACCGGCAAGACCGCGGTGCTGCGCACGTTGAAGGAATACACGCATCAGAAGAATGCGGTCTGGGGTGTCACCGCCCGCAACCGCGAACAGAACTTCGCGCTCAACCTGCTGATGGATCCGGAGTGCGACTTCATCACGCTGACCGGCACGGCCGGCTCCGGCAAGACGCTGATGTCGCTGGCCGCCGGCCTGTCGCAGGTGATGGACGACCGGCGCTACACCGAGATCATCGTGACCCGCGTGACCGTGCCGGTCGGCGAGGACATCGGCTTCCTGCCGGGCACCGAGGAAGAGAAGATGAGCCCGTGGATGGGCGCGCTCGACGACAACCTCGAGGTGCTGTCGAAGACCGACACCGGTGCCGGTGAATGGGGCCGCGCGGCAACCAACGACCTGGTGCGCTCGAAGATCAAGATCAAGAGCCTGAACTTCATGCGCGGCCGGACGTTCCTGAACAAGTACGTGATCATCGACGAGGCGCAGAACCTGACGCCGAAGCAGATGAAGACGCTGATCACGCGCGCAGGCCCGGGAACGAAGATCGTCTGCCTCGGCAACCTCGCGCAGATCGATACGCCCTACCTGACCGAAGGCAGCTCGGGCCTGACCTTCGCGGTCGACCGCTTCAAGGGCTGGCCGCACTCGGGGCACGTGACGCTGGCACGCGGCGAGCGTTCGCGCCTCGCCGACTTCGCGTCGGAAGTGCTCTAGAACTGCAGGCGCGGAGTCCGTCTCTGCGCCGACGTGCATTCGCACGCGCGCCGAGCGGCAGTGCCCGGCGCGAACGTGAACGTGGACGTCAGTTCGCCGCCAGTCCGACGACACCGGCCGGCAGCCCCGCTGCGCTGGCGACGAACGTCAGCGAGCCGT
>JBDSAB010000266.1:0-4585 GCA_039922395.1 Caldimonas sp. | reverse complement strand
CCCACCTGCTCCGCAACCGCGCGATCATGGGCTCGATGCACACGCGGCTCGAGCTGCTCGACCGCGCGATCGAGCGGCAGGTCGCGTTCTACGCTGAGCGCGCAAAGGGCGGCGTCGCGCTGATCATCACCGGCGGTTTCTCGCCGAACCTCGACGGCCGCATCGACGAGGATGCGCCGGCGCTGATGGACAGCGCGCATGCGGCAGAGCTGCGTCCGATCACCGCGGCGGTCCACGAACACGGCGCCAAGATCCTGCTGCAGATCCTGCACGCCGGCCGCTACGCCAAGGTGCCGCAACCGGTCGGCGCCTCGACGATCCCGTCGCCGATCAACAAGCGCGGCCCGCGCGCTCTCGACGACGCCGAGATCGAAGCGACGATCGACGATTTCGTGCGCTGCGCCGAGCTGGCCGCCGAGGCCGGCTTCGACGGCGTCGAGATCATGGGCTCCGAGGGCTACCTGCTGAACCAGTTCGCGGTCATCCGCACCAACGACCGCACCGACCGCTGGGGCGGCAGCGTCGAGAACCGGCACCGCCTGGCGGTCGAGACGGTGCGCCGCACGCGCGAGCGCCTCGGGCCGTCGTTCCTGATCATGTACCGGCTGTCGGCGGTCGACCTGGTCGAAGGCGGCGCGCCGCCGGCCGAGATCGCGACCCTGGCGCGCGCGGTCGAGGCCGCCGGCGCCGACATCCTCAACACCGGCATCGGCTGGCACGAGGCGCGCATCCCGACCATCGCGTACGTGGTGCCGCGCGCCGCGTTCCGCTTTGCGCCGGCGCGTGTGCAGCGTGCGGTCGCGATCCCGGTGGTCGCATCGAACCGGATCAACACGCCCGAGCTCGCCGAAGAGATCCTGGCCAGCGGCGACGCCGCGATGGTCTCGATGGCGCGGCCGTTCCTCGCCGATCCGGCCTTCGTGCAGAAGGCGGCCGAAGGTCGCGCCGACCAGATCAACACCTGCATCGCCTGCAACCAGGCCTGCCTCGACTACATCTTCACCGACCGGCCCGCGACCTGCCTCGTCAACCCGCAGGCCGGCCGCGAGCTGGAGTTCGCGGCGCTGCCGCCGCCGAGCCGCGCGAAGCGCGTTGCCGTCGTCGGCGCAGGAGCCGCCGGCATGGCCTGCGCAGTCGCGGCGGCCGAGCGCGGCCACCGCGTCACCTTGTTCGAGGCCGAAGCCGACATTGGCGGCCAGCTCAACTGGGCGCGCGCGGTGCCGGGCAAACAGGAGTTCGACGAGCTGATGCGCTACTTTCGGCGCCGGCTCGAGCTCCTCGGCGTCGAACTGCGCGTCGGCACGCCGGTCGATCTGGATACGCTGCGAACCGCGCGCTACGACAGTGTTGTCATCTCGACCGGCGTGCGGCCGCGGATGCCGGCGATCGACGGCATCGACCACCCGAGTGTGATCAGCTATCCCGCGCTGCTGTCGGGCCGCGTCGAGGCCGGCCGCCGGGTGGCGGTGATCGGCGCCGGAGGAATCGGCTTCGACGTCGCCGAGTACCTGCTGCACGAGGACACGCGCGCCGCACCCCTCGAAGACGCGGTCCGGCTGTTCCAGGACGCGTGGGGCGTCGACCCGTCCGAGTCGTCCGCCGGCGGCCTGCGGGCGGCGCCGCCGGCCGCACCGCGGCGCGAGGTCACGATCCTGCAGCGAAAGCCCGACAAGCCGGGCCGCACGCTCGGCGTCTCGACCGGCTGGGCGCTGAAGCTCGGCCTCGCGCGCCAGCACGTGCGGATGCTGTCCGGCTGCCACTACGACCGCATCGACGATGCCGGACTGCACCTGACCCACAACGGCGAGCCGAAGACGCTCGAGGTCGACAGCGTGATCATCTGCGCCGGCCAGGAGAGCGAGCGCTCGCTGTTCGATTCGCTGCGCGCGGCCGGCGTGGAAGCCGACCTGATCGGCGGTGCAGACCTCGCCGAGGAGCTCGACGCGCTGCGCGCGATCGACCAGGGCACGCGCCTGGCCTGGTCGTTCTGAACCCCGGCTCGACGAGGACCGCAACCCGATCGGCGAAGCTCGGGCGCATCCACGCTCTTCCGTATTGAGGTCAGTGACCCGACCGCTGCCGCCGACAACACAGTGCGCGGCCATTTGCTTTTCAACTTTGACGGAGACCCGATGAACTACGCCGACTTCCAGCACCTGACCTTCGACCATCGCCCGAACGGCGTGCTGCTGATCACCCTGAACCGGCCCGAGGTGATGAACGCGACCAACGCGCGCCTGCACTGGGAGCTGACGAAGATCTGGGCCGTCGTCAACGACGACGACAAGACGAAGGTCGCGATCGTCACCGGCGCCGGCGACAAGGCGTTCTCGGCCGGCGGCGACCTCGAATGGGTCGGCGGCATGGTCGGCAAGCCCGCCGCGGTGAACAACGTGATGAAGGAGGCCGCCGACGTCGTCTACAACATGCTGGCCTGCGACAAGGTCATCATCTCGGCGATCAACGGCGTGGCGGTCGGGGCCGGGCTCGCGGTCGCGATGCTGGCCGACATCAGCATCATGGCCGAGGAGGCCCGCATCACCGACGGTCACGTCAAGCTGGGTGTCGCCGCCGGCGACCATGCCGCGATCATCTGGCCGCTGCTGTGCGGCATGGCGAAGGCGAAGTACTACCTGTTGACCGCCGACTTCCTCGACGGCAAGGAGTGCGAGCGGATCGGCCTCGTGAGCCTGTGCTGTCCGCGCGCCGAGCTGATGGAGCGCGCCTTCAAGGTCGCCGACAAGCTGGCGGCCGGCAGCCAGACTGCGATCCGCTTCACGAAGAAGTCGCTGAACAACTGGATGCACATCGCGCGGCCGATCTTCGACAACTCGCTCGCCCTCGAGATGCTCAATTTCATGGGCGAGGACGCACCGCACGGCGTCGCCGCGGTGCGCGAGAAACGCGCGCCCGACTTCCCGTCGGCGCAGGTCGGCTGACCGCGGCGCACGCGCAGAATTGATCGAATGGACTTCTCGCTGAGCGCCGAGCAAGCCGCGTTGCAAGGGTCAGCGCGCCGCTTCGCACGCGAGCAGATGGCACCGGTCGCGCGCGAGATCGAGGCGACCGGCGAGCCGCTGTCGGCGGCCTGGATGAAGCGCTATGCCGAGCTCGGCTTTCTCGGCATCAACGTCGACCCGGCCTACGGCGGCCTGGGTCTCGGCAACCTCGAGGCGCTGCTCGTGCTCGAGGAGTTCGCGAAGGTCTCACCGGCGATCGCATTCCCGATCTTCGAGAGCTCGGTCGGGCCGGCTCGCGCGATCGAGCACTTTGCGCCCGAGGCGCTGCGCCGCAAGGTGCTGCCGGCGGTCTGCCGCGGCGAGCTCGTCGTCGCGGTTGCGATGTCGGAGCCCGATGCCGGATCGGCGCTGACCGACCTGAAGACACGAGCCCGGACCGACGGCGACGGGGTCGTCATCGACGGCGCGAAGCGCTGGTCGAGCGGCGCCGGGCACTCGGGCGGCTACGTCGTCTACTGCCGGATGTCCGATGCGCCCGGCGCGGCCGGCATCGGCGCGGTCTACGTCGAAAAGGACACGCCGGGTCTCTCGTTCGGCCAGCCCGAGGCGCTGATGGGCTTTCGCGGCGTGCCGAGCGCCGACATCCACTTCGATGCGGTGCGCGTCCCCGCGGAAAACCTCATCGTGCCGGCGGGCGGCTTCAAGCACCTGATGGAGGCGTTCGACCTCGAGCGCTGCGGCAACGCGACGATGTGCCTCGGCATCGCGGCCGGCGCGCTTGATGACGCCCTTGTCTATGTGCAGGAGCGCCATCAGTTCGGCAAGCCGATCGCCGACTTCCAGGCGGTGCAGCTGAAGCTCGCCGACATGGCGATGAAGGTCGAGGCCGCGCGCCTGCTGATCCACCGCGCCGCCCAGAACGCGAGCCAGGCCTTGCCGTCGATGCTCGAGAGCAGCATGGCGAAGTGCTACGCGAACCAGGCGGTGCGCGACGTCTGCGGAACCGCGCTGCAATTGTTCGGCGCCTACGGCTACTCGAAGCAGTTTCCGATGGAGCAGCGCCTGCGCGACGCCTGGGGCTGGGGCATCGCCGGCGGCACGATCGACATCCAGATGATCAATATCGCCTCGGCGCTGGTCGGCCGCCGCTTCGACCAGCGGCGCTGACGTTCGGGCGGACGGCGGCCGCACCTGCCGGCTGGCCGGTTGCATCGCCCTCGAGCAGGGTGAACCCGATCTAGACTAACTACCGTTCGGCAGATATGTTCCGCTGCTCTCGCGCAGGAGCGGCAATGGATCTCGGTCTCAGGAATCAGTCGGTGGTCGTCACCGGCGGCGGCTCGAACATCGGCCGCGCCATCGTGCTGGCCTTCGCTCGCGAAGGCGCCAAGATCACGATCGGCGACATCGATCCGGTGCAGGCCGAGAAGACCGCCGAGGAGGCCCGCAAGCTCGGTGCCGGCGGTGCACAGGTCGTGCGCACCGACGTCACCGACATGGCCCAGGTGCAGGCGATGTTCGCCGCGGCGACCGAGCACCATGGCCCGGTCGACACGCTGGTCAACAACGTCGGCTGGGACAAGATGATGTTCTTCACGCAGACGACGCCCGAGTTCTGGCACAAG
>JBDSAB010000265.1:0-3111 GCA_039922395.1 Caldimonas sp. | reverse complement strand
CGGCGCTGGACCAGCCCGGCATCGAAAGCGACCTACCCGGTCGAGTGGGCGATCGAGACGCCGGCCGGGCGCTTTGTCGTCAAGGCGCTGCTCGACGGCCAGGAACTCGACAGCCGCGCAAGCACCGGCGCGATCTATTGGGAAGGCCTGAGCGATTTGCTCGACGCGAACGGCCAGCGCGTCGGCGGCGGCTACCTCGAGATGACGGGGTACGCGGCGCCGCTGACCTTGTGATCGAGCAAGCGGGCGATCAGTGCGCGCCGGCCGCGTCGACCGCGGCACCGCGCTTCGGCCGCGTCGACCACAGCATCCCGACCAGCAGCACGAAGACGACGGCCGACAGCAGGAACAGGTCGTTCGCGGCCAGCGTGTAGGCCTGCTGGTCGACCATGCGGTTGATGGTGCCGAGCGCCTGCTCCGGCGTGTAGCCGGCCGCGCCGAGCTGGTTGAGCGCGGCCGTGGCAGCGACGCTGCCGGTGCTGATCGACTCGCTGAGCTGCGCGTGGTGCAGCACCGCGCGGTTCTCCCACGCGGTCGTGAAGATCGAGGTCCCCATCGCACCGGCCGTGATGCGCACGAAGTTGCTCAAGCCGGCCGCCGCCGGCATGCGATCGGGCGTCAGCCCCGAAAAGATGATCGCCTGCAGCGGGATGAAGAAGAACGCCATCGCCGCGCCCTGCACGATCGTCGGGATCAGCACCGTCATGAAGTCGGCCTGCACGTTGAAGCGCGAGCGCATCCAGAGCACCAGCGCGAAACCGAGAAAGGCGACCGTCGAGAGCCGGCGCGGGTCGATCTTGCTGACGTTCTTGCCGACCCACGGCGACAGCACGATCGCGAGCACGCCGACCGGCGCGAGTGCCATGCCGGCCCAGGTCGCGGTGTAGCCCATGTACTGCTGAAGCCAGAGCGGCAGCAGCACGACATTGCCGAAAAAGAGGCCGTAGCCGACCGACAGCGCGAGCGTGCCCATCAGGAAGTTGCGCTGCGCGAACAGGCGCAGCTCGACGATCGGGTTCTCCTCGGTCAGCTCCCACGCCAGGAAGAACAAGAAACCGACCACGGCGACGACCGCGAGCACGACGATCTGGGTCGAGCCGAACCAGTCGAGCTCCTTGCCCTTGTCGATCATGATCTGCAGCGCGCCGACCCAGACGACCAGCAGGCCGAGGCCGACAACGTCGAGCTTGACGCGGCGTGGCCCCGGATCGCGCTTGCGGTAGATCGACCAGGTGATCGCGGCGGAAATGATGCCGACCGGGATGTTGATGTAGAAGATCCACGGCCACGAGATGTTGTCGGTGATCCAGCCGCCGAGCAGCGGCCCGACGACCGGCGCGACCAGGACCGTCATCGCCCACATCGCCATCGCGCTGCCGGCCATCGCGGCCGGGTAGCTCGACAGCAGCAACGTCTGCGAGAGCGGGATCATCGGGCCGGCGACGAGTCCCTGGATGACGCGGAAGACGATCAGCGATTCGATGTTCGGCGCGAGGCCGCACAGCCACGAGGCGATCACGAACAGCAGGATGCTGCCGGTGAAGAGGCGGACCTGGCCGAAGCGCTGGGTCAGCCAGCCGGTCAGCGGCACCGAGATCGCGTTGGCGACCGCGAACGACGTGATGACCCAGGTGCCCTGCGTCGGGCTGACGCCCATGTCGCCGGAGATCGCCGGGATCGACACGTTCGCGATCGAGCTGTCGAGCACGTTCATGAACGTCGCCAGCGACAGCGCGATCGTGCCGAGCACGAGCTCGCTGCCCTTCAGCGGCGGGTACGCGGGACGCGGCAGCGCCGCGGGGCTCGCAGGTGCCGGCGGGCTCGCCGCGGATGCGCTCGACGTGGCCATCGGTGATGAGACGGAACGGATCAGCGTGCGCGTGCGACAACCGGCGGCGACGCCGGTGCGCGAACCGAGCCGGGGCCACCGCGCGGTGCGCTGGCGACAGCCTCGGGATCGCCACTGGCGGTCGGCACGCCGGTCGCCTTGACGGCGCGTCCGAGGTTCGCCGCGATGATCCGCTTGACCTCGCCGTCGGCCTGCTGGTTCGCCTGGTCGAAGACGCGGGTTTCGGTCTTCAGGCTGCGCTGCGTCCCGTCGGCCAGCATGCGGCCCTCGGTGTTCGTGACGTCGACCTTCGCGTCCATCGACAGGCCGACCCGCAGC
Organism: Caldimonas sp.; assembly: GCA_039922395.1. Taxonomy (GTDB): domain Bacteria; phylum Pseudomonadota; class Gammaproteobacteria; order Burkholderiales; family Burkholderiaceae_C; genus Schlegelella_A. The sequence goes on along the minus strand of JBDSAB010000265.1, from coordinate 944 downwards.
GGGTGGCTCGCGACTTCCTTCGGATCGAGGGCGATCCGGACCGGCACGCGCTGGACCACCTTGATCCAGTTGCCGGTCGCGTTCTGCGCCGGCAGCAGTGCGAACGCCGCGCCGGTGCCCGCACCAAGCCCTTCGATCGTGCCGTGGTAGTCGACCCGGCGGCCGTAGACGTCGGCCTCGAGGACGACCGGCTGACCGATGCGGATACGGCGCAGCTGGCTCTCCTTGAAGTTCGCGTCGACCCACACCTGGTTCAGCGCGACCACCGACATCAGCGGCGCACCGGCCTGCACCCGCTGGCCGAGCTGCACGCTGCGGCGCGCGACGTAGCCGTCGACCGGCGCGACGAGCTCGGCGCGCGACAGCGCGAGATAGGCTTCGCGCACCCGCGCCGCGGCGCGCCGCACGTTCGGGTGCTGGTCGATCGAGACGCCCTGCGTCAGCGACTGGTTCGACGCCAGCTGCTCGCGCGCCGCCAGCGCGCCCGACTGGGCCGCGGTGTAGGCGCTCTTCGCGATCGACAGCGCGCTCGTCACGTGGTTGAACTCTTCCTTGCCGACCGCGCCGGTGCGGACCAGCGGCTCGCGCCGCGTCACATCGTCCTGCGCCTTCGCGACCTCGCTGCGGGCGCGCGCCAGATCGGCCTCGCGGCTCGCGATCTGGGCCTGGAGCGCGCCGTTGTTGACGAACAGCGTGCGCACTTCGCGCACGGTCTGCCCGAGCTGGGCTTCGGCCTGGTCGAGCGCGACGCGCGCGTCGGCGGGGTCGAGCTTGACGAGAAGCTGGCCGGCCTTGACAAAGTCGGTGTCGTCGGCGTTGATCGCGACGACGGTGCCGCCGACCTGTGGCGTCAACTGAACCACGTTGCCCTGCACGTAGGCGTTGTCGGTCGACTCGTAGTGGTCGAGAACCAGCGCGTAGTAGATGCCGTACGCGATGCCGGC
>JBDSAB010000264.1:0-3748 GCA_039922395.1 Caldimonas sp. | reverse complement strand
TCGGAGATGGCCGAGAAGCTGCGCGAACGCTTCCCGAGCGTCACCGCGCTGCACTATCCGAATTCCGGCACCCACTTCCATGCCTATGTCGCGCTGAAGCAGATGCGTCCGGGCGAAGCGCGCCAAGTGATGCTCGGCCTGCTCGGCTGGGACCCGTACCTGAAGACGGTGATCGCGGTCGATCCCGACGTCGACGTGACGAAGGACGAGCAGGTGCTGTGGGCGCTCGCCACGCACTTCCAGCCGCACCGCGACGTGTTGATGGTCGAGGGCCTGCCCGGCAGCGCGCTTGACCCGTCGGCCTCGGGTGTCGGCACGACGTCGCGGATGGGCCTCGACGCGACGCGCGGGCCCGATTTCGACGGCATCAAGGCGACGATCTCGGCGGCGGCGATGCAGCGTGCGCGCGAGCTGCTGGGCTTCCCTCGAAAGTGACGCGGGTCGCATGAGGCGATCGATTCTTCGGAGCGCTCCGCTCGAAGCGGCCGCGCTGGCCGTGACCGGCCTCGTCGCAATGTCCGGCAGCGGATCGACGCAGGCCCAGGTTCCGCCCACCCCGGCCGAGATCGCGGCCTACCAGGGCCTGCACGCTGCGGCACAGCGCGGCGATGCCGCCGAGATCCAGCGGCTCGCCGGCGGGGCGGGCGGCGCCCGACAGGCACCGACGCCGAGCGGCTCAGCGCCTTCCGGTCCCGGGCAAGCGCCCCGACATGCCGGCGCCAACGCGGCTGCGCTCGAAGCGCGCGACAGCAACGGCCGCACGCCCTTGCATGTCGCGACCTTCGCGAAGCGCCGCGACGCGATCCGCGCATTGCTCACAGCGGGCGCCGACTCGGGCGCGCTCGATCGCGACCGCTACGACGCGGTGACGATCGCGAGCGTCGCCGACGACGAGGAGACGCTGCGCACCTTGCTCGCGGCCGGCGCGAGTGCGAAGCTCGTCACCAGCCGCTACGAGGGCACCGCGCTGATCGCGGCGGCGCACCTCGGCCACGACGGCGTCGTGCGCCAGCTGATCGCCGCCGGCGCGCCGCTCGACCACGTCAACAACCTCGGCTGGACCGCACTGATCGAAGCCGTCGTTCTTGGCGATGGCGGGCCGCGCCACCAGGCCTGCGTGGACGCGCTCCTGTCCGCCGGGGCCGACCGCCTGATCGGCGATCGCGCGCGTCGCACGCCGCTGCAGTTGGCACAGGATCGTGGGTACGCGGCGATCGTCTCGTTGTTGGAGCGACCGGCGGCGCCGCGTCGCTAGACGACTTGCTGGCGCGGCGTGACCGCCGCGCCGGACCCTCGGAACAACCTCAGACGACGTCGCGCGAGAACGCGGCGAAATGGCCGGCGCCGAGATCCATCAAGAAGGCGCCGAGCCAGGCCGAATCGGGACCGGTCGCATAGAGCCGCTCTTCGCCGGTCGAACGGCAACGCACCGCGAGGATGCCGCCACCGCCGAACAGTTCCTGGAAGCCCGACTCGTGGGTCTCGAACTCGAAATCCCCGACGGCGCGCCCATGAGCGCGCAGCAGCCCGCGGAGGGTAGTAATCGGATCGATCGACGGGGTCTCTTCGGCGCGCACGGACATCGAAGTCTCCTTCGGGCGACGCGCGCCTGTAGCGCGACGAGCCCTCGGACGTCACCTTAGCAAGCGCCATCGTGGCGCGCTCGGTGCGGCGACGAGCGGCCACGCCGAAAGGACGAGCGGAGCGGCGATTCAGCGCCGCAGTCGGCTTTACGCGACAGTCGCGCTCGCGGCCTCGCGCACCAGGCAGCGTTCGAGCGCGTCGCGGAGTGCGCGCCGCTCGAGCTTGCGGCCGATGAAGACAAGCTTGCTCGACACTGCGCTGTCGCCCCACGGCTCGGCCGGCCGCAGCTCGCGGATGCGGTGCACGCCCTGCAGCACGTGGCGGCGGTCGTCGCCGTCGATGGCGACGATGCCCTTCAGCCGGAACACGTCGTCGCCGTGCTGGTCGAGGTAGGTGCCGAGCCAGCCTTCGAAACGCGCGCGGTCGAACGGCGCGTCGAAGACCAGCGAGACCGAATCGACCGACGGGTCGTGCTGATGACCGGCCGGCGCGCCATGCGCATGCTTGTGCGCGTGCTCCGGGTCGGCGTCGCAACGGGCATCGCAGACGTGCTCGTCGGCATCGAGGAAGTGCGGATCGGTGCTGACCAGCGAGCCCGCCGGATCGAACCCGCCAATGCCGAGGATCTTGCCGAGGTCGACCTGCGCATGGCTCGACCGCAGGATCTGCGCGCCCTCGTTGATGCCGCGGATGCGTCGCTCGAGTGCAGCGAGCTGCGGCTCGGCGGCGAGGTCGATCTTGTTGATGATGATCCGGTCGGCGGCAACGATCTGGTCGACCGCCTGGTTGTCGAACCCGTGCAATGCCGGGTCGTCGAGGTGGCTTTCGATGTGCACCGCGTCGACCAGCGTGACGACGCCGTCGAGCTTGACCTGGCGCGCCACCTCGGCGTCGACGAAGAACGCGGTCGCGACCGGCGTCGGGTCGGCGAGGCCGCTGGTCTCGACCAGGATGTGGTCGAACTTGTCGCTGCGCTCGAACAGCTTCTTCAGGATGCGGACGAGATCGGTGCGCACGTCGGCGACGCAGCAGATGCAGCCGTTCGTCATCTGGAAGATCTCTTCGTCTGATGTCAGCACGAGGTCCGAATCGACGTCGATCTCGCCGAACTCGTTCTCGATCACCGCGATGCGGTGGCCGTGGCGCTCGGTCAGGATGTGGTTCAGCAAGGTCGTCTTGCCGGAGCCGAGGAAGCCGGTGAGGATCGTCACCGGCACCGGGCGGGCCGTCTGGAGATTTGGGTTCGTCATGTCGCGGTCTCGTTCGTCGCACTCTCGCTCGTGGCCGCCGTCGCGGTCGATTTCGCGGCCGCCTTCTCGCGCAGCGCCTGCAGCACCTGCTCGGGCCGGATCGGGTAATGGCGGAAGCGCACGCCGATCGCATCGTAAATCGCGTTCGCGATCGCCGGGCCGATCGCCACGATCGGGTCTTCGCCGACGCCCTTGGCGCCGAACGGACCGCCCGGATCGGGCGCGGTCTCGAGGATGATCGTGCGGATCGGCGGCATGTCCATCGCGAGCGGCATCTTGTAGTCGACGAAGTTCGCGTTCAGCGAGCGGCCGGTCTGCAGGTCGATCTGGTAGTCCTCGTAGAGCGCGTGGCCAATGCCCTGCTGGATGCCGCCTTCGATCTGTCCGGCCGCGGCGATCGGGTGGATCACCTTGCCGATCTCGTGCACCGGCACGACCTGCACGACCTCGATCTTGCCGGTTTCGGTGTCGACCTTGACCTCGACGAAGTGGGCCGCGAACGAGTACGACTTGGTCGGGTAGTAGGTCGCGGTGCCGACGAACTGGGCCGCGGGAATGCCCTTGCGCGGACACACGGCATCGCGCACCGAGATCGAGATCGGCGTGCTTCGGACGCTCGACGCTCCGAGACGCGCGGGGGGGTCGAGCGCATCCCCATCAGCCGTGCCGTGCCGTATCGAGATGACGCCACCGCGCACCTCGAGCTCTGCCGCCGACACCCCGAGCAATCCAGCCGCGCGTTCGAGCAGCTGCTTCTTGACCTCGGTCGCGGCCATCTGCGCCGCGCGTCCGCCCATGTAGGTGGTGTGGCTCGCGAACGCGCCGATGTCCCACGGCACGACGTTGGTGTCGCCGTGCATCACCGAGACGTCGTCGAAGCGCACGCCGAGCTCCTCGGCGACGATCTGCGCAAG
>JBDSAB010000263.1:0-6819 GCA_039922395.1 Caldimonas sp. | reverse complement strand
ACGCGAAAGCGCGGCAGCACCGAGTCCTTGACCTCGACGAATTTCTTCTCGACCGGGTCGGCGAGCGCGGTCAGCACTTCGGCCAGTCCGAAGGCGCCGACCAGCGCCGGTATCAGTCCGATGCCGCCGGCGAGCTGGTCCCAACCGAAGGTGAAGCGGTCGTACGCGTAGAGGCCCTCCTGGCCGACCTGGGCGACGAGCAGGCCGAGCGCGCCCATCAGCCAGCCCTTGATCGGGTCGTCGCCGACGATCGAGCCCGACAGGGCGACGCCGAAGAGCGCCAGCCAGAAGAACTCGAACGCGCCGAAAGCGAGGGCGACCTCGGCGAGCGACGGCGTGAACGCAGCCAGGCAGAGCACGCCGAAGAGCGTGCCCATGAACGCGCCCGAAGTGGCGATGCCGATCGCGCGGCCGGCCTCGCCCCGCTGCGCGAGCGCATAGCCGTCGGCGCACGACGCGGCATTCGCGGCGGTGCCCGGGATGTTGAGCAGGATGGCCGTGCGCGAGCCGCCGTAGAGCGCGCCGACGTACGAGCAGATGAGAACCAGGATCGCGTTGCTCGCCGGCAGCTTGATCGTGATCGTCGTCAGCAGGGCGATCACGAGCGTCGCCGAGAGCCCGGGCAGGATGCCGACGATGATGCCGAGCAGCGCGCCGCCCAGGCCGAGCGCGATCGACGTCGGGTTCATGAACCCGAGCCAGGCGTTGCCGAAGTCGGCGAGTCCGGCAAACACCTGATCAGGCCCCGGTCGGCGCCGGGCCGTTCCCAAGCCGACCGGCGCCCCCGTGGGGGGCAGCAACCGAAGGGAGGGTGGGGGCCGTCATTTCAGGGGAGACGGACCAGGAACGCGTCCTGGAAGATCCACGTGATGATCCAGCCCGAGGCGAGGCCGATCGCCAGCGCGATCGCCGCTTCGCGCAACGACAGGCCGCGTCCTTCGGCGGCGCGCTGCGGCGCCTGCAGCAGGATGATCGACGCCGTGACGTAGATCGTCGCACCGGCCCAGAACGGCAGGCCGTGGCCGAGCAGGACCACGGTGTAGGCGACGATCAGGCCGACGACGAGCGCGAGCCGCCGCAGCGCGACGCTGTCCATCGCCAGCCGCGGCCCGCCGATGAAGCGGCCGCCGCGCCGCCAGCTGCGCCACGTCATCAGGCCGCCGAGCAGGATCGTGACGATGCCGAGCAGACCCGGCAGCAGCCCCGGCACCGTGTACGGATTGATGTGCTGCGCTTCGAGCCTGTCCATGCGCAGCGACAGCGCGAGCACGGCGACGCCGAACACCGTCCACGCCAGGCCGCCGCGCAGCTCGCTGGCGGCGACCGCGCGCGCTTCCTCCGGCGCAAGGTCCGCATAGGCGACGTCGCCGCTCATCGACATGGCGTTGCTCCGCGAGCGTCGTTCAGGGCTTGGGGATGCCGACGGTGTCGGGCGAGACCTTCGCCTTGCCGCCGTTGAAGAGCAGCCAGGCGTTGGCCTGGATGGCAGGGAACACCGCCTTCTGCGCCGCCTCGCCCGACGAGGGCGCGAACAGGGCGCCTCGGCTCGTCGCGTACTTCTTGATCGCTTCGCTCTTGCTGATGTTCTCGGCCCAGATCTTCTCGACCGTCTTGACGACATCGTCGGGCACGCCCTTCGGGATGAAGATGCCGAAGTAGTTGGCTGGCGCGGTGAAGCCCGGCAGCGTCTGCGACAGCGGCGGGATCGTGCCGTAGCCCTCGAGCTCGAGCGGCTTGTCGCTGACGGTGGCGAGCGGGCGCAGGCGCTTGCCGCGGATCATGTCGGCCTGCTCGACGGCGAGCTGCGTCGTCACCTCGGCCTCGCCGGCGACGGTGGCGACGACGGCCGGGTTGCCGCCGTCGTAGGTGACGTGGCGATAGGTGACGCCGGTCGCCTTGGCGATCAGCTCCATCGCGTTGTGGCCCGCCGAGGTGACGCCCGCGGTCGCGACCGGGATCGCTCCCGGCTTGGCCTTCATCGCATCGAGCAGCTGCTTCGGGTTCTGGTACGGCGTCGCCGGATTGACGCCGATCACCTGGATGTTGGCGACGGTCAGGAACAGGTTCCAGTCCTTGATGTTCGCGTTCAGCGAGCCGAGCGTCTGGTAGGTGCCGAGGTCCTGGGCGGCGCCCGCCGTCCAGGTGTAGCCGTCGCGCGCGGCGTCGAACGCGCTCTTGGTGCCGATCGATCCCGAGGCGCCGGGCTGGTTGACGATGACGATCGTCTGGCCCAGCACCTTCTCGAGCTCGGCGGCGGTGACGCGCGTGATCTGGTCGGTCGAGCCGCCGGCCGCCCAGGGCACGATCAGGTTGATCGGACGGGTCGGCTTCCACTGCGCCGTTGCGCCGCTTGCCGCAAGGGCGAGTGCGGTGCCGAGAAGCAGGAGGCGGGCTTTCGATGTGGTCTTCATGAGGTCTCCGTTGTGTCGTGAACGATGCGGAAGCAAAGGGAAGAAGGATTGCGATGCGGTGAGTGCCGCGCTCAGGTCACCTTGAACTTGAGGCCGTGGTCGTACGGCAGTGCCGGACTCGCGAACTCGACGTCATTGCGGACGAAGTGCAGCGCGCAGGCCCGGCGCCAGTGCGGGCTGTGATTCGGACCCGATTGGTGGAACGTGTTGCCATGGTGGAAGCTGACGCCGCCCTTGCGCACCGGCGCCGGCGCCATCGGCTGCTTGTCGAGCACGGCCGGCGGCAACTGCAGGTTGTACGGCTCGCCCTCGGGCGCGAAGTGGCGATACACCGGGCCCTGGTTGGTGCCGTCGCCGAAATACAGGCAGCCGTTCTCGAGCGTCGAATCGTCGAGCGCGATCCACGCGGTGACGACGCCCTCGATGTCGGTCGGCCCGAAATAGAAGTTGTCCTGGTGCGCCGGCTTCGGCCCGCCGCCCTCGGGCGGCTTGAAGAAGATCTGGCTGAAGTAGACCGAGACGCCGGCACCGAGAAAGCGCTCGACGAGATCGACGAGGCGGCGATCGCGCGCCAGTGCCTTCACCGCATCGCGGTGCGCGTGCGGGTTGTCGAGTTTGCGCAGGACCGTCCGAGCGCTGACGCCGCCGTCGATGTACCAGCTGCGCTGCTCAGGCGGCAGCCCGCTCAGGAAGGTCTCGCCCCATTGCTCGATGTCGCGCACGACCGCGTCCATCTCGTCCGCACCGAAGACACCGTTGACCGTCAGATGGCCCCGGTGGCGGTAGAACGCCAGGTCAATCGCATCGATCGTCGGGGAGGGAGTCATCACTGAACCGTCTGGTGAATTGATCGACGCGGCTCAGTCGCGCAGCACATAGCCCATCACCACCTCGGTGATGTGCGACAGGCGCTCGGCCAGTGCCTTGCCCGACATCAGGTCGCGTCCGAAGATCGTCGACAGCGTCGGGTTGTTCGACAGGTAGAAGTAGGACAGGCCCGCGATCGAGATGTAGAGCTGCACTGGATCGATGCCGCCACGAAAGAGACCGGCGCTGCGGCCGCGCTCCAGCACGTCGGCGAGGGTCTGGATCAGCGGCGAGTTCATCTCGCGGATGCGCTTCGACTGCTTCAGGTGGCGGGCGCGGTGCAGGTTCTCGCTGTTCAGCAGGTTTAAAAACTCCGGGTGCGCGACGTAGTGCTGCCAGGTGAACGCGACCAGCCGACGCACCGCCTCGACCGGGTCGGCCGCTTCGAGATGGAGCGCCTGCTCGGCGGTGCGGATGTCGGCGTAGGTCTGCTCGAGCACGGCGAGGAAGAGCCCGTCCTTCGCATCGAAGTAGTAGTAGATCAAGCGCTTGTTGACGCCGGCTCGGTCCGCGATCGCATCGATGCGAGCACCGCCGAGTCCCTTGTCGGCAAACTCGGTCATCGCCGCGCGCAGGATCGCCTGCTGGGTGCGATCCGCATCGCGCGTGCGAAGTTCGACGACTTGGGCAGTCAGCGCAGGCATCGCGAAATAATTCACCAAACGGTTAATTGACGGTATTCGGGCGAACCCTGGGCCACCGCTCAAAGCGGCCGTGGCTTCGCGGCACACTTCGATCTTTGTGCAGGTCCCTCGCATGACTTCAAGCAACACGATGCGTCCCGCCGGGCACTGCCTGGTCGAGGCGCTGATCGAGCAGGGCGTCGACACTGCGTTCGGTGTGCCGGGCGAAAGCTTTCTCGCTGCGCTCGACGGCTTCCACGAGCACCGCGACCGAATCCGCTTCATCGCCTGCCGGCAGGAAGGCGGTGCCGCCTACATGGCCGATGCGCAAGGCAAGCTGAGCGGCCGGCCGGGGGTCTGCTTCGTGACGCGCGGGCCGGGTGCGAGCAACGCTGCGGTCGGCCTGCACACCGCCTTTCAGGACAGCACGCCGATGGTTCTCTTCATCGGCCAGGTCGCCCGCGACCAGCGCGACCGCGAGGCTTTCCAGGAGGTCGACTACCGGCAGATGTTCGGGCCCGGCACGCTCGGCTTCGCGAAGTGGGTCGGCGAGATCGAGGATGCCGACCGCCTGCCCGAATACGTGGCTCGCGCCTGGCGCACTGCGATGCAGGGCCGGCCGGGGCCGGTCGTGCTGGTGCTGCCCGAGGACATGCTGACGACGCCGACCGCCGCGCCGGTGCTGCCGCGCGTCGAGCCGGCCGTGGCGTGGCCGGCGCCGGGCGCGCTGCGCGACCTGCGCGCGATGCTGATCGCCGCGGAACGGCCGTTCGCGATCGTCGGCGGGAGCGGGTGGGACGTCGCGTCGTGCGAAGCCTTTCAGCGTTTCGCGGAGGGCTGGCAGTTGCCGGTCGGTTGCGCCTTCCGCTTCCAGGACCTGTTCGACAACAAGCATCCGCTCTACGCCGGTGACGTCGGCATCGGCATCAATCCGAAGCTGGCGCGGCGCATCGCCGAGGCCGACCTGGTGTTGGCGGTCGGCCCCCGCCTCGGGGAGATGACGACCGGCGGCTACGCCTTGCTGAAGGCACCGCGGCCGCAGCAGAAGCTTGTCCACGTGCATGCCGGCGCCGAGGAACTCGGGCGCGTCTACGCGGCCGATCTGATGCTGCAGGCTTCGATGGCGGCGGCCGGCAAGGCGCTCGAGGCGCTCGCCCCACCGATCGAGATCCGCTGGACCGACTGGTCCCGTCAGGCGAATGCCGACTACGAAGGGAACCAGGTCGCGGAGGCGGTCGAGCCGCTCGACATGGCGCAGGTCGTCAAGACGATCCAGCGTCTCGCACCGGCCGACAGCGTGCTGACCAACGGCGCCGGCAACTTCAGCGGCTGGCTGCACCGCTACTACCGCTATCCGGCGCTGCCGCAGGGCGGACGTTCGCAACTGGCGCCGACCTCGGGCGCGATGGGCTACGGTCTGCCCGCCGCCGTCGCCGCGTCGCTGCTGCATCCGGAAAGGACCGCGATCAACATCGCCGGCGACGGCGACTTCCTGATGACGGGCCAGGAACTCGCGACGGCGACCGGCTACGGCGCGGGCCGGGGCCGAGGGCGCCTGATCAGCATCGTCGTCGATAACGGCACCTACGGAACCATCCGGATGCACCAGGAGCGCGAGTACCCCGGCCGGGTCAGCGGCAGCGATCTGTACAACCCCGACTTCGTCGCGCTGGCGCGAGCCTATGGATGGCGGGCCGAGAAGGTCGAAGCAACTGCCGGATTCGAAGCTGCGTTCCGCGCCGCGCTGGACGCGCCGCAGCCGACCTTGCTGCACTTGCCGCTGGCGGCCGAAGTGATCACGAGCCGGACCACGATCTCGGCGATCCGCGCCGCGGCGCGAGCGCGCAGAAAAGACTAGCGCTACTGGCCGTGCCGGCTCACGGCTGAACGACCTCGAGCAGGCGGTCGAGCCCGCCGACGACGATCGAGATCGTCGCGAGCTCGCGCACGGCCGGCTTCGCGTGATACGCCACCGACAAGCCGACCGCGCCCATCATCGGCAGGTCATTGGCGCCATCGCCGACCGCGATCGCGCGCGACGGCTCGATGGCCAGGCGCTCGCAGGCCTGCAGCACGGCGCGCCGCTTCTCGTCGCCGTCGCAGATGTCGCCCCAGGGCTGATCGACCATCCGGCCGGTGAGCACTCCGTCGGCGATCTCGAGCACGTTGGAACGGGTTTCGTCGATCTGCAGACGGTCGCGCACGCGGTCGCTGAAGAACGTGAAGCCGCCGGAGACAAGGAGGGTGTGCAGGCCGGCCGACCGGCACGTTGCGACCAGGCGTTCGACGCCCGGATTGAAGCGCAGCCGCTCCGCGTAGATCGCGTGCAGCGCCGCCTCCGGCGTGCCTTTGAGCAGCGCGACCCGTTGGCGCAGGCTTTCCTTGTAGTCGGCGATCTCGCCGCGCATCGCGGCTTCGGTGATCGCCGCCACTTCGGGCTTGCGCCCGACCGCCGCTGCGATCTCGTCGACGCACTCGATCGAGATCAGGGTCGAGTCCATGTCGAACGCGATCAGGCCGAAGTCGGCAAGCCGCAGCGGCGGCGTGATCGCGCGAACGAACAGGCCGGGCGCGTATTCGGCTGCGGTCGTCATCGATCAGAGGTGCAGCGGCGGAGCGCTGGCCGTCGCAATCGGCGCGGCCGGCTTCAGCGCTGCGGCTGCGGCCGGCGGCTTTGGAGAGCCAAGCGATCGCAGCACATCGCGCGCCAGCTGCGCCCGCTCACGCGGATCGGCCACCTCGCGCTCGATACGGAGCTTGTCGTTGCCGGCGAGCTTGATGTGGCGGTTCTTCTGGACCAGCTCGATGATGCGGATCGCCTCGACCGGTGGATTCGGCACGAAGCTGATCACCGTCAGCTTCGGCGCCGCATCGATCTTCGACACGCCGTAGGGCTTGGCCAGCACGCGCAGGCGATG
>JBDSAB010000262.1:0-4064 GCA_039922395.1 Caldimonas sp. | reverse complement strand
TCGTCCGAGTCGATGAAGGTCGGCAGGTAGTCGCCGATCTTCGCGGTGCCGGGCAGAACCGGCATCTGGATCGCGAGAGTCGAATAGCCGGCGTCGGCGAGGCGCGTGCGCAACTCCCCGTACAGGTCGTAGTCGGGCGACCAGCCGCGGCCGTGCGCGATGACGACGGCGCCGCGCTCGCCGGCAGCGCGCGTGTAGAGGCCGAGAAAGCGATGCCCGCCTTTCTGCTCCAGCCGGATCGGCTCGCCGACGACCAGGGCTGCCAATGTTTCCTGGGCAAGGCGTTCCTCGCGCTCGAGATCCTGCCCACACGCCAGCGCGCAGAAGACAGCCAACACAAGCCCGACGGCAAATCGCATGGCACAGTGACAAAGACCCGCTGCAGCGGGTCTTTTCTTCAGGTCAACCGGCCGATCATGCCAGTCGCAACGGCAGGTTGCGGAGGCGCTTCCCGGTACCCGCGAAGACCGCATTGGCCACCGCCGGCATGATCAGCGCCGTGACCGGCTCGCCGATGCCGCCGGGCTTTTCACCGTTGGCGACGAGCGTGATGTCGATCTCCGGCGACTCGTTCATCCGCACGACCGGGTAGTCGTGGAAGTTGCTCTGCTCGATGACGCCGTCCTTCATCGTGATTTCGCCGAACAGTGCCGCCGACATCCCGAAGATCACGCTGCTCTCGATCTGCTGACGGACGATGTTCGGGTTGACCATGCTGCCGAGGTCGGCAGCGACCGTCACCTTGTGCACCTTGATCTCGTTCTTCGCGGTCGAGACCTCTGCGACAAGCGCGATGTAGGTGCCGTAGCCCTCCATGACTGCGACGCCGCGCGAACGGCCGGCCGGCGCCGCCTTGCCCCAACCCGACTTGTCGGTCGCGATCTTCAGCGTGTTCAGGTAGCGCGGCTCCTTCGCGAGCAACGCACGCCGGTACTCGACCGGGTCCTTCTTCGCCTCGGCCGCCAGCTCGTCGATGAACGATTCGTTCGCGAACACGTTCATGACGTGCGAGACCGAGCGCCAGTAGCCGACGCGCAAGCCGGTGTCGTGGATGACGACCGAGCCGTGCTGGTTCGGAATGCCGTAGGGCGTGACGGCGGCCTCGAGCATGAACGGCTCCATGCCGTCCTTCACGAAAGCCGGGAACATGCGCGCGGTGACCGACGGACTCGTCACCTTCAGCGAGATCGACGACGGCATGCCCTGCGCGTCGAGGCCCGCGACCATCGTCGTCGACGAGATCGGACGGTAGAAGTCGTGCTTCATGTCGTCCTCGCGCGACCACACGAGCTTGACCGGCGCGCCGACCGCCTTCGAGATCTCGACCGCCTGGATGACGTAGTCGACGTCGATGCGGCGGCCGAAACCGCCGCCGAGAAACGTCGTGTGGATCGACACCTGCTCCGGCTTGACGCCGGCGGTGGCCGCGGTCAGGCCGACCGCGAGCTGCGGGAATTGGCACGGTCCGTAGAGCTTCACCGAATCCGCCCGCACGTCGGCGGTGTAGTTCATCGGCTCCATCGGCGAGTGCGAGAGGAACGGCGTGCGATAGGTCGCCTCGACCTTCTTCGCCGCCGAGCGCAAGCCCGCATCGGTGTCACCGGACTTGTGGAACACCGCGCCCGGCTTGGCGGCAGCGGTCTTCAGCGCGGCGTCGATCTTGGCGGAATTCATCTCCGCGAGCGCGCCCTCGTCCCACTTGACCGTGAGCATGCCGAGTCCCTTGCGGGCATGCCAGTAGGTGTCGGCAACCACGGCCACGCCGTCGGAGATCTGGACCACCTTCTTGACGCCCGGCATCTTCATCGCATCGTCGGCGCCGCTGAAGCTGATCGGCTTGCCGCCGATCACCGGACACTGGGCCAACGCCGCGTACATCATGCCGGGCAGCTTGACGTCGATGCCGAATTCCGCGCTGCCGTCGACCTTCGCCGGCGTGTCGAGGCGATTCACCGGCTTGCCGATCACCTTGAACGCGCTTGGGGCCTTCAGCTGAGGCGACTTCGGCGGCTGCAGCTTCGAAGCCGCTTCGGCAAGCTCGCCGTACGAAGCCCGCTGGCCCGCCGGTCCGAGAACGTACGCATTCTCCGTACGCAGCGACGCCGCATCGACCTTCCACCGTTCGGCGGCAGCCATCATCAGCAGCGCGCGCGCCTGAGCGCCGGCCACGCGCAGCGGATCGTAGGCCTCGCGCACCGAGGTCGAGCCGCCGGTGAGCTGGCCGCCGAGCATCGTGTTGATGTACGGCTCCTTGGCCGGCGCCATCTCGACGCGGATCATCGTGATCGGCACGTCGAGTTCTTCGGCGACCAGCATCGGCATCGACGTGAAGGTGCCCTGACCCATCTCGACGCGGGCATTGATGATCGTCACCTGGTTGTCGGGCGAGATCTTGACCCAGGCATTCGGCATGGCGCCCGGCGCGAACGCGCTCGGCGGCAGATTCTTCGGCGTCGACATCGACGACATCGAGGCACAGCCGACGATCAACCCGCTGCCCATCAGGCCGCCGCTGACGACGACCGTGGTCTTCAGGAAGTGGCGGCGCGAACGGTCTTGCAGAACGGCGCTCATGCTCAGGCTCCCTTCGCGGCGGTGTGGATCGCGGCGCGGATGCGCGGGTAGGTTCCGCAGCGGCAGATGTTGCCGCTCATCGCCTGGTCGATGTCCGCGTCGCTCGGGTTCGGCTTGGCTGCGAGCAGCGCGGCGGCGCTCATGATCTGGCCCGACTGGCAGTAGCCGCACTGCGGCACGTCGTGCGCGATCCAGGCGGCCTGCAGCTTCTTGCCGACGGGGTTCGACGCCATCGATTCGATCGTCACGACGTTCTTCCCCGAGACCGCGGAAAGCGGCGTCTGGCACGACCGGACCGGCGCCCCGTCGAGGTGGACCGTGCACGCGCCGCAGAGCGCCATCCCGCAGCCGAACTTCGTGCCGGTCAGGCCGATCTCGTCGCGGATGACCCAGAGCAGCGGCGTGTCGTCTTCGGCCTTGACGTCGACCGCCTTGCCGTTCACGTTGAACTGGATTCCCATGGGTTCCCCTTGTTTGTTGTCTTTGTCAATCCGCAGCGGCGGGATTCGCGCGGGCGAGCGCCGGCGCGACTGAATGGTATGACCGCGACTGGTCGGTAATCCCCGTAGGAACCCGTATGTCGCACGGCGCGTGCGGCATGCAGTGCGGCGCCTACAACTTCATCAGCTTCGGCAGGATCAGGCTGATCGACGGAAAGGCGACCAGCAGCGCCAGCAGCACGACCGTCGCGACGACGAACGGCGTCACGCCACGAAAGATCGTCCGCGTCGCGACGCCCGGCAGCATGCTCTTGACGACGAACATGTTCATGCCGACCGGCGGGCTGATCAGCCCGATCATCACGACGACGACGATGATGACCCCGAACCACACCGGGTCGAAGCCGAGGTGCACGACGAGCGGGAAGAAGACCGGCACCGTCAGCAGGATCATCGACAGCTCTTCCATCGCGGTGCCGAGGATCACGTAGATCGCGCAGATCGCGATCATCACGGTGATCGGGCTGATCTCGTAGCGGCTGACGAAGCCCTTCAGGTCGGCCGGCATCGTCGTGTAGTTGACGAAGTTCGCGAACACCAGCGCGCCGACCAGGATCATGAACAGCATCGCCGTCGTGCGTGCGCTGTCGGCGAGGATCTGCAGCAGCGTCTTGAAATTGAGGACGCGGCGGAACAGCGCGAAGCAGAACGCGCCGAACGCGCCGATGCCGGCGCCTTCGGTCGCCGTGAAGATGCCGCCGTAGATGCCGCCCATCACGATGATGAAGAGCGCAGCAACGGCCCACACGTCCTTGATCGCGCCGAGGCGCTCGCGCCACGACGTGCGCTCGGCCGGCGGACCGGCCTTCGGATCGCGCCACGTGATGTAGCGGACCGCGAGGCAGAGCAGCGTCATGGCCAGCAGACCCGGGAGCACGCCGGCCGCGAACAGCTTGCCGATGCTGGTCTCGGTCATGATCCCGTAGATGATCATGATGGTCGACGGCGGAATCAGGATGCCGAGCGTCCCGCCCGAGCAGATCGCACCGA
>JBDSAB010000261.1:0-2942 GCA_039922395.1 Caldimonas sp. | reverse complement strand
CGATCTGGTCGAGCAGGCGGTCGAGGGCATCGCAGCAGCCCTGCACGTCGCCGATCAGGTAGTCCATCGACTCGATTCTGCTACGCTGAAAGCTTCCTGATGCCGCGCGCCCCGCATGGACGTTGCCTTACTGCTCTTTCTGATCCTCATCAACGCGCTGTTCGCCATGTCGGAGATCGCGCTCACCGCCAGCCGCAAGGCGCGTCTGCAGGTCATGGTGGAGGCCGGTGATTCGGGGGCCCGGCATGCGATGGACCTGCACGACAACCCGACCAAGTTCCTGTCGGTCGTGCAGATCGGCATCACGTCGATCGGCATCCTGAACGGCATCATCGGCGACGCCGCGTTCTCCGCGCCGTTCGCGCGCTGGCTGCACGCCACCTTTCCGCTCGGCGATCGCGCGGCCGAGATCACCGCCACCGCGATGGTCGTCGTCATCATCACGTTCCTGACCATCATCTTCGGCGAGCTGGTGCCCAAGCGCATCGGCCTGATGTACCCGGAGACGGTGGCCCGCATCGTCGCGCGGCCGATGGAATGGCTGTCGCTGATCACGCGGCCGTTCGTGCGCCTGCTGTCGTGGTGCACCGACGCGTCGCTGCGCCTGCTCGGCATGCGCGAGGGACCGGATCGCAGCGTGACCGAGGAGGAGATCGCCGCCAGCCTGGAGGAGGGGCTCGACGCGGGCGTGATCGAAGCGCAGGAGCACCAGATGGTGCGCAATGTGTTCCGCCTCGACGACCGCCAGGTCGGCTCGATGATGATCCCGCGCGCCGAGATCATCTGGCTCGAGGCGACCGGCACCGCCGACGACGTGCTGCGCGTGATCGCCGACGAGGAGCACTCGCGCTACCCGGTCTGTCGCGGCGGGCTCGACGACGTGCTCGGCATCATCTCGGCGCAACGCCTGCTGCAGCAGGCGATGCAGGGGTTCCCGCCGGCGCTCACCGAAGGGCTGCAGGCCCCGGTCTTCGTGCCGGAGACGCTGTCCGGCATGGAGCTGCTCGAGCACTTCCGCGCGTCGAGCGCGCAGATCGTCTTCGTCGTCGACGAGTACGGCGAGGTGCAGGGCATGATCACCGTGCGCGACGTGCTCGAGGCGATCACCGGCGAATTCAACACCCGCATCGACGAGGACTCCTGGGCGGTGCGCCGCGAGGACGGCAGCTGGCTGGTCGACGGCCTGATCCCGATCCCCGAGCTGAAGGACCGCCTCGACCTGAAGGAGCTGCCCGAGGAGGACCGCGGCCGCTACAACACGCTTGCCGGCATGATCATGCTGCTGCTCGGCCGGCTGCCGGAGACCACCGACTCGGTCGAATGGGAAGGCTGGCGCTTCGAGGTCGTCGATCTCGACGGCAAGCGCGTCGACAAGGTGCTGGTCAGCTCGCTGGGCGCTGCGCGGCCGACCGAGTCGGCCACGTCCTGAGCGTCAGCCGCCGCCGCCTTCCGGTGGCACCGCTTGTGGCACCAGCGCCTGCGCCTCGATCTCGATGCGCGCGCCGCCATAGAGCACGGCCTGGACCGTCGAGCGGGCCGGAAAGCCGAGCTCGAAGTGGCGCCGGTACTCGTCGTTGAACGCGGCGAAGTCGGCCAGGTCGGCGAGCCACACGGTCACGCGCACGACGTCGGCAAGGCTCGCGCCGTGCTCGCCGAGCGTCGCCGCGATCCGCTCGAGCACGATCCGCGTCTGCACATCGATCGCGCCCGCGACGAGCTTGCCGTCGCCGTCCATCGGCAGCACGCCCGAGAGGAACAGGAAGCCGCCGGCGCGCACGACCTTCGAGAACGGCATCGGCAGCGGCGTCGGAAAGCGCTCGATCGGCATCATGGGGCAGGCTCCTGGGTGGTCTTCGCCGCATCGGCGACCGGCTTCAACGGAATCGACCGGCGCGCCGCGTGCGGCGTGCGCCGGATTACCTGACCTTCGCGTGCACCGGTGTGCGCGCCGCGCTGCCAGGTGATCGCGCCGTTGACGAGCACCGCGTCGATGCCTTCGGCGGCGCGCGTCGGCGCCTCGTAGGTCGCGGCATCGGCCGGTGCCTTCAACGGGATCGACCGGCGCGCCGCGTGCGGCGTACGCCGGATCACTTGGCCCTGGCGCGCGCCGGTATGCGCGCCGCGCTGCCAGGTGATCGCGCCGTTGACGATCACCGCGTCGATGCCTTCGGCGGCGCGCGTCGGCGCCTCGTAGGTCGCGGCATCGCGAATCGCGCCGGCGTCGAAGACGACGACGTCGGCATGCTGGCCGACCGCCAGCGTGCCACGGCCCTCGAGGCCGAAGTTGCGGGCGGTCAGGCCGGTCATCTTCCAGACCGCGGTCTCAAGCGGGAACAGGCCGACATCGCGGCTGTAGTGGCCGAGCACGCGCGGGAACGTGCCCCAGAGACGCGGGTGCGGCTTCGGCCCGACGGCGATGCCGTCCGAGCCGATCATCGTGTCCTCGAACGCAAGGATGCGCCGCACGTCGGCCTCGTCCATCAGGAAGTAGATCGCGCTGCCGGGCTGCAGGCGGCGCGCCGCCTCGTCCTTGGCGACGCCCCACTCGCGCGCGATCTCGTCGAGGTCGCGGCCGGCGTGCTCGGGATGCGGCTGGCTCGATGCGATCAGCACGCGGCCGTCGAGCATGCCGCGATCGGTGCGGATCAGGGTCGAGCCGGCGGTGTACGGGTAGCAGTCGAGACGTACGCACTGGTGCTGCATCGCTTGCCGGATGACCGGCAACGTCTCGGCGGTACGGCCGAAGTTTTTTTGGTGCATCACCTTGTGGTGCGACACCACAACCGGAACATCCAACGCGCGGCCGATGCGAAACGTCTCTTCGAGCGCCTCCATCACCTGATCCGATTCGTCGCGCATGTGCGTTGCGTAGAGCCCCTTATGAGCCGTCAGCGGGCGGGCTACTTCGATGATCTCTTCGGTGGTCGCGTGGAACGCGGGCG
>JBDSAB010000260.1:0-5415 GCA_039922395.1 Caldimonas sp. | reverse complement strand
GTGGGAAGGACCGCGATTGTCGGCGAGACCTTGTCGCGGTCCGGGCGGCTCATCAGTTGGGGACGACTTCCCAGTCGCCCTTCGCGACCTTCAGCAGCACGCCGGTCTCCGGCGTGTAGCCGAAGTGGTCGGTCGCGGTCCAGTTGAGGACGCCTTGCGAGACCGGCGTGCGGCCCATCGTCTCGAACGCTTCCTTCAGGCCGGCGCGGAACTCGGCGGAGCCGGGCTTGCCCTTCTTCAGCGCGAGCGGGACCGCCTTCTGCAGGACGATGACGACGTCGAACGCGTGGGCGCCGAACTGGTTCGCGCTGCCCTTGCCGTTGGCCTTCTCGAACTCGCTGATGTAGCGCATGCCGAGCTCCTTGCTCGCATTGCTGGCCGGCAGCTTGTCGGCCACGACGGCCGGGCCCGACGAGACGAACGAGCCCTCGACGTCGGCACCGCCGACCCGGATCAGGTCCATCGTCGCGGCACCGTGCGTCTGGTAGATCTTGGCTTTCGGGTAGCCGCGCTCGACCAGGCCCTTGTGCGGCATCGCGGCGCCACTGCCCGACGCGACGACAAGGATCGCATCCGGGTTCGCCGCCATCAGCTTCAAGGCCTGGCCGGTCACGCTGGTATCGGGGCGCGCGAAGCGCTCGGTCGCGATCAGCTTGATGCCGGCCTTCTCGGCGAGTGGCTTGATGTCGGTGAGCCAGGCTTCGCCGTAGCCGTCGGAATAGCCGAGGAAGCCGTAGGTCTTGACGCCCGTCTTCTTCCAGTGCTCGACGATCGGGATCGCCATCACCGCGGTCGACTGCGGCATCCGGAACGACCATTCGCCCTTGCCGGGCGGCAGGTTGGCGGGCGAGAGCATCAGCTGCGGCGTCTTCGCCTCGGCGCAGACATCGGCCATCGCGATAGCGACCGGCGTGGTCACCGAACCGACGACGACGTCGACCTTGTCTTCGCTGGTCAATTTGCGCGTGTTCTGCACGCCCTTCGTCGGGTCGGTCGCATCGTCGAGCAGGATGACGTTGAGCTTCTCGCCGGCGATCTCCTTCGGCCACAGCGCAAGGCCGTTCTTGGTCGGAATGCCGAGCGCCGACGTCGGCCCGGTCAGCGAGATGCTGACGCCGATCGTGATGTCGGCGAGCGCCGAGGTCGTGGCCAGCGCCGTCAGCACCGTTGCGACGGCGCCGGTCATCAGCGTGCGGATTTTCTTCATGGTGTCTCCTGGAAGGGCGGGGTGAAAAAGGAACCGGTTCAACTGCACATCAGGCGGATGTCCTCGGGCACCGGCATCGCGCGCAGGCGGTCCGGGTCGTCGGCATCG
The DNA here is from genome assembly GCA_039922395.1 of Caldimonas sp. GTDB lineage: Bacteria > Pseudomonadota > Gammaproteobacteria > Burkholderiales > Burkholderiaceae_C > Schlegelella_A. Next base: position 4,100 of record JBDSAB010000260.1, on the reverse strand, counting down.
CGGCGGACGAAGGCGCGGACTTCGCTGCCTTCGCAGATCAGGTCGTCGTCGGCGCCGGCGCGCGGCCGCGTCACGCGATGGACCTGCGTGAAGGTCTTCGCGCGCCATTCCGACACGTGGGTCGCGACGACGATCTCCTCGCCGTAGGTCGCGGCCTTGATGAACCTGGTGTGGATCTCGAGCAGCGGCGTGCCGACGATGCCGCGCGTCTTGACCAGCTCGCGCCACGGCGGCAGCCCGCACTGCATGAAGAACGCCAGCGACGCCGCATCCATCCAGCGCGAAAAATTCGGGAAGAAGACGATGCCCGCGGGATCGCAGTCGCCGAACTCGATCGACACGCGGTAGAGGGTGGTCTTCATCGGCGCACGGGCGTCGTCGTTCGAGCGCTGCTCAGCGCGGCGCCATGCGCAGCGCGCCATCGAGCCGGATCACTTCGCCGTTCAGAGCCATGTTCTCGATGATGCTGGCGGCGAGCTGCGCGAACTCTGCGGGTTTCCCCAAACGCTTCGGGAACGGGATGCTGGCGGCGAGCGAGTCCTGCACCGGCTGCGGCAGCTCGGCCATCAGCGGCGTCAGGAAGAGGCCCGGCGCGATCGTCACGACGCGCACGCCGAACTGCGAGAGGTCGCGCGCGAGCGGCAACGTCAGCGAGACCAGGCCGCCCTTCGACGCCGCATAGGCTTCCTGCCCGACCTGGCCGTCGAACGCGGCGACCGACGCGGTGCAGACGATCACGCCGCGCTCGCCGTCCTCGAGCGGGTCGAGCTTGACGATCTCGGCGGTCGCGAGCCGGATCATGTTGAAGGTACCGATCAGGTTGACCTCGATCACGCGGCGGAAGTCCTCGATCGGCATCGGCGTGCCGTCGCGGCCGATCAGCCGCTTCGCGGTGCCGATGCCGGCGATGTTCATCACCAGGCGCGCCGGGCCGTGCGCCGCACGCGACGCATCGAGCGCGGCGACGATGCTCTCGGTCGACGTGATGTCGCAGGCCACGCCGAGCCCGCCGAACTCGGCGGCGACCGCTTTCGCGCCCTCGCCGTTGCGGTCGAGCACGGTGACCTTCGCGCCGCGCCGCGCGAGCTCGCGTGCGGTCTCGGCGCCGAGCCCGGAGGCACCGCCGGTGACGAGCGCGACCTGTCCTGCGATCTTCATGGTGTCGTTGCCTTCCCGGTCGGATGCGTCGCCGCGTGCGCGCGAGCCGCCCAGCTCATCTGCGCGGCCGGATCACGTCCGGCGCGGCGTCGGCATAGAGACGCTCGACCGCCGCATTGCGATGCGTCAGCACCGCGCGCTGGTTGATCGAGCCCTTGTCGGTGACCTCGCCGAGGTCGATCGACGGCGGCTGTTCGAGCACCAACGCGCGCGCGACCCGCGTCGCGCTGCCGGTGCCGGTCTGCCACAGCCCGTCGACGAGGTGCTGGAAGAACTCGCGCACCGCCGGCGCAGCGAGCACATCGGCGACCGGCGCGTCGTCGCCGAGACCGGCGAAGGCGCGGCAGCTGTCGAGGCGCGGAAACAGCAGCACGCCGATGTCGTCGCGATTGATGCCGGCGACGACGACGTCCTGCACGCACGGGTCGCCGGCCGCGATGACCTTGGCACGCAGCGGCCCGACCGAGACGAACGTGCCGGTCGACAGCTTGAAGTCCTCGGCGGTGCGGCCGTCGAACGCAAAGCCGCGCTCGGGTTGCGCCGGGTCCATCGGCTTGACCGCGTCGCCGCTGCGGTAGTAGCCCTCGTCGTCGAACGACTCGGCCGTCTGCCCCGGCGCGCGCCAGTAACCCGGCGTCACGTTCGGACCGCGGTAGCGCACCTCGACCTTGTCACCCTCGGGCACGAGCTTCAGCTCGACACCGGGCGCCGGCAGGCCGATGTGACCCGACTTCACCTGGTGTGCGTTGGCGCAGATCGAGAACGGCGCAGTCTCGGTCATGCCGAGCCCGGTCAGCATCTTGATGCGCTCGCCGCAGTGTTCCTCGGCGACGCGCTCGAGCTTGTCCCAGACCGGCTGCGACAGCCCGGCGCCCGAGAAGAAGAACATCTTGACCCTGCTGAGCAGCGTCTTGCGCAGCTGCGCATCGACCTCGAGCGCGTTGGCGATCTCCTCGAAGCCCTTCGGCACGTTGAAGTACAGGGTCGGCGCGATCTCGCGCAGGTTGCGCAAGGTCTCGCCGATCAGCGCCGCGGTCGGCTTGCCTTCGTCGATGTAGAGCGTGCCGCCGTTGTAGAGCGTGATGCCGACGTTGTGGTTGCCGCCGAACGTGTGGTTCCAGGGCAGCCAGTCGACCAGCACCGGCGGCTCTTCGGCCAGGTGCGGGAAGCATTGCAGGATCATCTGCTGGTTGCTGCAGATCATCCGCTGCGTGTTGATCACGCCCTTCGGCAGCTTGGTCGAGCCCGAGGTGAACAGGAACTTGGCGATCGTGTCCGGACCGACCTGTGCGTGGGCGCGATCGACCGCATCGGTCGGCGCGGTCGCCAGCAGCGAATCGAAGGTCGAGGTCGCACGACCGTCGATGCCGCCCTCGGTCAGGACGACCGGCGTGTCGGCCGGAACCGCGGTCGCGATGGCATGGCTGAATGCCGGGCCGTTCGACGCGAACACGAGGCCCGGCGTCAACACGCCGAGGATGTGGCGCAGCTTGCCGTAGTCCTTCGAGACGAGCGAATAGGCGGCCGAGATCGGCGCGTAGGGCACGCCGGCGAGCATCGCGCCGAGGCCGAGCAGCAGGTGCTCGATGTCGTTGTCGGACAGGATCGCGACCGGGTGCTCGACCGAGACGCCGCGATCGAGCAGGGCCTGCGCGATCGAGCGGGCGCTCGCGAGTGCTTCCGCGTAGCTGACGCGGCGCCACTCGCCGCCGCGCACGCGCTTGGCGACCAGCGTGCGATCGGGCGCCGCCTCGGCCCAGTGGAGCAGCCGGTCGGTGAGACGCTGTGGATACGGGCCGAGCGCCTCGTTCGACAGGACCCGCGTCGAGCCGTCGGCGGCCGGCGTGAACCGCGCCGAGAGCGAGCCGCCGAACGCGACGGTGCGATACGGGGCGCTGCTCACGCGAGCTCCCTGGAGCCGACCATCCCTGCCGCGGGCCGGGTCATGACTTCGACACCTTCGCGGCGCGGCCCTCGAGGAACGCCTTGATGCGGTCCTTCGCGGCCGGATCGCCCGAGGCGATCGAGGCCATCAGCGATTCGAGGAAGAGGCCCTCGGCCTGGCCCATGTCGGCGATGCGCGGCAGCGCGTGCAGCACCGCGAAGTTCGAGAGCGGCGCGTTCGACGCGATCCGGGTCGCCAGCTCGAAGCCCTTCTCGAGGCCGGCGCCCTCGTCCACCACGTATTGCGACAGGCCGATCGAGAGGCCCTCCTCGGCGTCGTAGACGCGGCCGGTCAGCATCATGTCGGCCATGCGCGCGACGCCGATCAGGCGCGGAATGCGGGCCGAGCCGCCACCGCCCACGAAGATGCCGCGCTGGCCCTCGGGCAGGCCGTAGAAGGCACTGCGCTCGGCGACGCGGATGTGCGCCGCGACGGCAAGCTCGAGGCCGCCGCCGACGACCGCGCCATGCAGCACCGCGACCACCGGCACGCGGCCGAACTGGATGTGCTCGAACGCCGCATGCCACGAGCGCGAATGGATGACCGCCTCGGCGACGCTGCGCTCGGAGAGCTCCGACAGGTCGAGGCCGGCACTGAAATGGCTGCCCTCGCCGCTCAGCACGACCGCCCGGGTCGACTCGGGCAGACCGGTGAAGGCCGCCTGCAGCTGCGCCACGAGCGGGTCGTTGAGCGCATTCCGCTTGGCCGGGCGGTTCAGCCGCACATGCGTGACCGCATCGCGGTGCTCGACCTTCAGCAGGTCGAGAGCGGCCAGGACGCCGGTGGCCGGCGTCGACGAAGGAGGTACGGATGAGGGCGACATTTAGTTCATAGTAGTAAACAAATGCCCGCTTTGCATCCGGGTGTTTTCCCTAGTTCTCCGTCCGTGTGCAGGCATTGCACGGACGAGCAGATGGCTGTCCGTTCCTGCACACGAGACGCCGTTGTCCTCGAGGAAAGCACTTGCGTCCGGGCTAGGGTAAGTCTGGAGCACTAG
>JBDSAB010000259.1:0-3419 GCA_039922395.1 Caldimonas sp. | reverse complement strand
CGAGCGCGATCAAGCGCACGATCCACAGCGGCTCGGCGCGAAAGCGCGCCCAGCCGGCATTCCACTGGCAGTCCAGCCGCCTTGGGGCTCAAGCCCTTTAGGCCGAAGACTTTGCGTCCCCCGTTTTCGCGGGGTTTGCTTTTAACAGCGGGCGCATATTAAGTCGGATCGCGCGCACGATCAGTGCAATCGTGCTCAGGGGAAACCGCCCGTCACAAATGTTGCGCCGGCGGCGACTCTCGTATTTTGGCGTGGCGCGGCAGCGTCAGATTGAGCTGGCCCCCTGAATGACCGGACACGGTCCATCGCTTATCTTTGCTACAAGGGCTTCCTCCCGAGGTCAGTAAGCGCGGTCTCAGGGCCCCATTGATTGGTGGCGCCGAGATGAGCACGATCGCGTGAGGATGCTCACGCTTGGATGTGTGCACGTAACGGGTCAAGTGCACACATGGACAAGCGAGTGATCGATGGCAAGGACACACGGCGCAAGCACAGCGAGACGCTGAAGCGGGACCTCGTCGAGCGAAGCCTTCGGGCTGGCGCGTCGGTGTCGGCCCTGGCGCAAGAGCAAGGCATCAACGCCAACCTTCTGTTCAACTGGCGCCGCCTTTACCTTCAGGCGCACAACCTCGACGCGGTAGCTGCGACTGCGGCTGCGGTGCCAACGCTGCTGCCGGTCACGGTGCAGGCCGAGATGCAGCCGCCAACGGTCCAGCTGCAGCAACCGCCGTTGGTACCTACCCGCGCGTCGACGGGAACCATCGAGATCGAGATCGGCAACGCCCGAGTTCGGCTGCGCGGAACGGTCGATGACGCCAGCCTGCGCAGTGTCTTGCGCACGCTAAGCGAGCTCGCATGATCGGCCTGCCGTCTGGAACGCGCGTGTGGATCGTCGCCGGTCACACCGACATGAGGAAGGGCTTCGACGGCCTGGCCTCCGTGGCGCAGACCGCGCTGGTGGCCAACCCGTTCTGCGGCCACGTCTTCGTCTTCCGCGGCCGGCGCGGCGACATCCTCAAGGTGCTGTGGTTCGACGGCCAGGGTCTGATGCTGTTGGCCAAGCGGTTGGAGCGCGGTCGCTTCATCTGGCCGCAGGCGACATCGGGCAGCGTGTCGCTGACGCCGGCGCAGTTGTCGATGCTGCTCGAAGGCATCGACTGGCGCATGCCGGTGCGCACGTACCAGCCCGAACTCGCAGCCTGAACCACTGTAGAACCAAGCCTCCGGTGCGCCCCCTATAGCGAGCACCGCCTCGACTCGGCACAGTAGATCTCTGTGCCGACCAACAACAACACGCCCCACACCGTCGAAGCGCTGCTGCGCGTCGTCCAGGAGCGCGACGCCGAGGTGGTATTCCTCAAGCTGATGGTCGACAAGCTCGCGCTGCAGTTGCTGCGCGCGCGCCGAGCCCAGTACGGCCGCTCCAGCGAGCAGCTGGATGACCCGCAGATCGCCCTGATCGAAGGCGCACCACTGTATGAACATCCGACGCCCAAGGCGGCGCCGAAGCCAGAAGCTGCGAACAGCCCAGGCATCGACCGGCAACTGCCCGCACACCTGCCACGCGAGATCCAGGTGCACCGCCCCGCCGCGACCGATGCTGCGCATGACGCGAGCGGTAACGCCTGTGGCTGCATCGCATGCGGCGGTCGTCTGCGTCAGATCGGCGCCGACTTGTCCGAGCAACTCGAGTACGTGCCAGCACACTTCAAGGTCATCCGCCATGTGCGGCCCAAGCTGGCATGCGTGAGCTGCGAGGCTATCTTCCAGGCCGCCGCGCCGAGCCGGCCGATCGCACGCGGCGTGGCCGGGCCGGCCTTGCTCGCCAACGTGCTCGTCTCCAAATACTGCGACCACATCCCGCTGCACCGACTGGCCCGCATCCACGCCCGCGACGGCGTGTGCTTCGCTCCCTCGACCTACGGCGGCTGGGTCGAGCAGAGCCATGCGTTGCTCGACCCGTTAGTGGCGGCACTGGGCCGCTACACGCTCGCCAGTGTCAAGGTGCACGCCGACGACACGCCGGTGCCCGTGCTTGATCCCGGTCGCGGCAAGACCAAGATCGGGCGACTATGGGTTTACGTGCGCGATGACCGCCCGGCCGCCAGCGCCGAGCCGCCAGCCGCTTGGTACCGGTACTCGCCCAACCGCAAGGGCGAGCATCCGCAGCATCACCTGAAGGACTTCCGCGGCATCCTGCAAGCTGACGCCTACGGCGGCTACGGGAAGATCTACGCCATGGGGCGCGTGGACGAGGCGGCTTGCTGGGCTCACGCGCGACGACCGTTCTGGGACATGTACGAGAACCAGGGCCGCGTGGCCGGGTCCGTCGCCGAGCAGGCGCTGCAACGCATCGCGGCGCTCTACGCGGTCGAGGCCGAGATCCGGGGTCAACTGCCTGACGTTCGACGCCGCGAACGCCAGGCCCGCGCCGGGCCGCTGCTCGGAGACCTGCGCGCGTGGCTCACCGGCATGGTCGGCAGGGTGTCGGCGAAGTCGGAACTGGCCAAGGCGATCGGCTACTCGCTCACGCGGTGGCGAGCCCTCACGCGCTACCGCGACGACGGCCGCATCGAGATCGACAACAACGCTGCCGAACGGGCCCTGCGCGGAGTTGCTCTTGGAAGAGGCAACTACCTCTTTATGGGCTCGGACGCAGGGGGCGAGCGCGCGGCGTCGATCTACAGTCTGGTGGAGACGGCCAAGCTCAATGGGCTCGACCCGCAGGCGTACCTGCGGGAGGTCCTCACGCGCATTGCCGACCATCCCATCAACCGCATCGACGAGCTGCTGCCGTGGAACATCGCGCGGCGCGGCAAAGAGCAACGACTGGCAGCCTGAGCTCAACGCACTCGGGCGTCGCAACGCAAGAGGCCGAAGGCGTGAACTCGCAAGCCACCGACCCGCGGATGATCGAAGCCCTGGATGTCGCGAGCAGCCTGCAGCTGTACCAGCTCAGGGCACTCATCGAAGGGATGCTCGCCGACCCGCGTCGAGGCATCGCCGCCCGAGCGAGCCTGCATCTGGGACAACCTGTGCAGTTCGTCGACTTCCGCGACGGCCAGATGCGTCGCGGCAAGATCATCGCCTTGAGGGACACGCAGGCGACGGTGCTGGAGGACGGCACCAAGCGAACCTGGAAGATCCCCTGCGTGGCGATGCAGGGTTACACCGAAGCTGATTGTCGAACCGAGCGGGCGCAATATGAGCCACCGCCGGAACCCGTCACCGCGGCGACCAAGGCGCGCCAGTTCCAACGCGGCGACACCGTCACGTTCGAAGATCGCGACGGCCGCGGCATCACCGGCGTAATCGTGCGCATCAACCAACGCACCGCAACGATCGGAACCGGCACCTCCGACGGCGGAACGTGGCGCGTGCCGTTCCACATGCTGCGGCACGTGCTCGACATCTGAGCG
>JBDSAB010000258.1:0-8964 GCA_039922395.1 Caldimonas sp. | reverse complement strand
TACCTGCTGCGCTACCGGCTGCACCCGGAGTTCGAGCGGGCGAGCCTGAACGACATGATCCGCGCCTACTCGCAGGCGCGCCGCGCGGTGCCGAGCGCGCCACCGGCCGCCAGGCCGCTGCCATGAGCGCTTCCGCACGGCCGCTCCGAAGGAAGCGCTCCGTCCCGCTTGGCGGGAGTGAGCCCGGACGCAGACCGTCCCTGCGGACGGGCTGCGCCTGGCGAACGGCTGACCCCTCCGCGGGTCAGACCGGCCGAAGGCCGAGGGTGCATCGATGACACGGCACGCGCTCGTTGCCGGCGCCGACCTCGCGGCCCCGCTCGCCTGGCGCAACGGTCGGCCGATCTCGCGGGCGCAGTACCTCGCCGACGTGCTGGCGCTGGCCGCGCAGCTGCCGGCCCAGGGTTCGCCGCTCAACCTGAGCGGCGACCGCTACCGCTTCGCGGTCGGCCTCGGCGCGGCGATGGTGCGCGGCCACGTCAGCCTCTTGCCGCCGAACCACACGCCCGACACGATCGAGCGGCTGCAGCGCCAGTTCCCCGACCTCTACGCCCTCGCCGATCCGGGCGCGCCGCCGAGCGGGCTGCCGACGGTCGATCACCTGGCCGCGCACGCCCCGCTCGACGCGACCGCCGCGCCGCCGCAGATCGAGGCCGAGCGCATCGTCGCCCGGGTCCTGACCTCGGGCTCGACCGGCGCACCGGTCCCGCACCCGAAGCCATGGGCGCTGCTGGTCGCGAGCGCGCAGGCCGAGGCCGATCGGCTGGCCGAGTCGATGGGGCTGCGCGAGCTGACCGGCACGGCGATCGTCGGCACCGTCCCGGCGCAGCACATGTACGGCTTCGAGTCGACCGTGCTGGTCGCGCTGATCGGCGGTGCCGCGTTCGAGGTCGAGCGCCCGTTCTACCCGGCCGACATCGCCGCCGCGCTGGCCCGGGTGCCGCGCCCGCGGATGCTGGTGACGACGCCGTTCCACCTGAAGCTGCTGCTCGACGCCGGCGTCGCGCTGCCGCCAGTCGACCTGACCGTGTGCGCGACTGCGCCGCTGTCGCCGCAGCTGGCGGCGCGCGCCGAAGCCGCGCTCGAGGCACCGCTGGTCGAGATCTACGGCTGCACCGAGGCCGGCCAGGTGGCGACCCGGCAGACCACCGCCGGCCCCGACTGGCACACGTTCGGCACCTTGCGCCTCGAAGGCGACGGCGACCGCACGATCGTCGACGGCGGCCACGTGCCGCAGCCGACCCAGCTCGCCGACGTCCTCGAGGTCATCGACGCGCAGCACTTCCGCCTTCTCGGCCGCTCGAACGACCTCGTCAACATCGCCGGCAAGCGCAGCTCGATCGGCCACCTGAACTACCACCTGAATGCGATCGACGGCGTCGTCGACGGCGCGTTCTGGATGCCGCCCGAGCGGCCCGGCGACCCGGAGGTCGTGCGCCTGGTCGCGTTCGTGGTCGCACCGCAATTGAGCGACAGCGCAATCGTCGCGGCGCTGCGCCAACGGGTCGACGCCGCGTTCCTGCCGCGCCGCATCGTCCAGGTCGCGAGCCTGCCGCGCGACCCGACCGGCAAGCTGCCGGCCGAGCGCCTCGCCGCGCTGGCCGCTGCCCCGAGCCCGCTGCCGCCGGCCGCGCCGGCACGCCGTCCGCACGCCGCGCGATGACGCCGGCCGCGCACAGCGTCGCGCTCGCGATCGCGGCGGATCACCCTGCGTTCGCCGGCCACTTTCCGGGCCGGCCGCTGCTGCCCGGCGTCGCGCTGTTGTCCGAGGTGCTCGAGGCGGTGCTCGCCGAACCCGCGCTGGCGGCATCGGTCGGCAGCGCGCCGCGCCTGTCGGCCGTCAAGTTCCTGGCGCCGATCGAGCCCGGCGCCGCATTGACGATCCGCTTCGAGGCGAGCGCGACCGCGCTGCGCTTCGAGGTCACCGACGGCACGCGGCTCGCTGCGAGCGGGGCGTTCGAGTGCCTTGCCGCGGCGGTCACCGACGGCGCGAGCGCAGCGCGAAGCGCGGCGGTGCCATGAACGATCGCTCCGACACGTCGGCCGCCGCCTGGACCGCGCAGCGCGAGCGCGGCAACCTGTGGATGCTTCGCCTGATGCGGACGTTCGCGATGACCGCCGGCCGGCGCGTGGCCCGCCTCGTGCTGCATCCGATCGCGCTCTACTTCATGCTGACCAGCGCCGCGGCGCGGCGCGAATCGGCGCGCTACCTGACGCGCGTGTTCGACCGGCCGGCGCGCCTCGGCGATGTCTATCGCCACGTGTACTGCTTCGCTGCGACCATCCTCGACCGCGTCTACCTGCTGCAGGAGCGCTACGACCAGTTCGAGCTGCGGCCGAACGGCATCGAGGCGATGGACGACGCGCTGGCCCAGGGCGACGGCATCCTGATGATCGGTGCCCACCTCGGCAGCTTCGAGGCGCTGCGTGCGCTCGGCCGCGGCAACGGCATCCGGGTCGCGCTGATCATGTACGAGGACAACGCGCGCGCGCTGAATGCGGCACTCGCCGCGCTCGCCCCCGGCACGCAGATCCACACGATCGCGCTCGGCCGCCTCGACGCGATGCTGTCGCTGCGGCGCTGGCTCGACTCGGGCGGCATCGCCGGCCTGCTCGGCGACCGCACCCTGCCGTTCTCGTCGCAGCGCTCGCGCACCCATTGGCTGCCGTTCCTCGGCACCCCGGCACGCTTCTCGGACGGCCCGTTCCGGCTCGCCGCGATGCTGCGCCGCCAGGTCATCTTCATGACCGGCCTCTACCGTGGCGCGAACCGCTACGAGCTGCGGTTTGCGCCGCTCGCCGACTTCCGGCAGGCAAACGGCAGCAACCGCGATGCGCTGATCGGCGCCGCGATGGCGCGTTACGTCGAGACGCTCGAGGCGCTGTGCCGCGAAGCGCCCTACAACTGGTTCAACTTCTTCGACTTCTGGGCTGCCGATGACGCGCCACCGATTCCCGCCGCCGAGTGAGCGGCGCCGCCTGCTGGCTTTGCTCGGCGCGCTCGCGCTCGGCACGCCAGGCCGCGCCGCGGCCGCCGGGTTCGACCTGCCGGCGCTGATGCAGCTGCTCGCGACCGTGCGCTCCGGCGAAGCGACCTTCATCGAGAAGCGCGAGGTCGCCGTGCTCGACCGCACCGTGCTGACGTCGGGCCGGCTGTCGTTCGAGGCGCCCGACACGTTCGTGCGCGAGACGCTGAAGCCGAGCCGCGATCGCCTCGCCGTCACCGGCAACACGTTGACGATGAGCCGCGGCGACCGCAGCCGCACCGTGCAGCTCGATGCGACGCCGGAAGCCGCCGTCATCGTCGAGGCGATCCGCGGCACCCTGACCGGCAACCGCGCCGCGCTCGAACGCCTGTTCACGCCGACCGTCGGCGGCAGCGCCGAGCGCTGGTCGCTCGACCTCGTGCCGCGCGAAGCGCGCCTGCGCAATCAGGTCGCGGCGCTGCGCGTCAGCGGCGCGCAGGCCGTCGTGCGCGAAGTCGCGATCACCATGGCCGACGGCGACCGCTCGGTGATGACGATCGAGCCGATGAGCGCGACGCCCGCCGGCGCACGCAGCGACGCCGGCCGCACGCCGACGCGCTCGGCCAGCGCGCCGCCCTGACTCGCCGACGCGCCATGCAGCCGACGCCATCGGCCGACCGCCCGGCGTCGCCGCGCCCGTCGCGGCGCGCGCTCTGGATCTGGCTCGCATTCGTTGCCGTCGCCGCGCTGATCACCGTGAGAACCCGCTACGTCGCCGACCTCTCGGCCTTCCTGCCGTCGGCACCGACCGCCGAACAGGCGGTCCTGCTCGACCAGGTCCGCAGCGGCGTCGCCGCCCGCCTCGTGCTGATCGGCATCGAGGGCGGCGACGCCGCCGCGCGAGCCGACGCGTCGCGGCAGCTCGCCGACGCGATGCGCAAGAGCGGCCGCTTCGAGGCGGTCCACAACGGCGACACCAGCGAGTTCGCGGCGAGCGGCCGGTTCCTGTTCGAGCACCGCTACCTGCTGAGCCCGGCCGTCGAGCCGGCGCGCTTCACGGTCGACGGGCTGCGCACCGCAATCGACGACACGGTCGCACTGCTCGGCACGCCGGCCGGCACGCTGATCAAGCCGATCCTGCTGCGCGATCCGACCGGCGAGACGGTGCGGATGGCGGAGGCGATGCTGCCTGCGCAGGCGCCGCGCAGCGAAGGCGGGGTCTGGGTCTCGCGCGACGCGCCGCGCGCCGTCATCGTCGCGACGACACGTGCCGCGGGTGCCGATCTCGACGGCCAGGAGCAGGCGTTCGATGCGGTCCGCAGCGCGTTCGCGCCGCAGGCCGCGAAAGGCCTGCGGGTCGCGCTCTCGGGGGCCGGCGTGTTCGGCGTCGCGTCGCGCGCGCAGATCAAGGCCGAGGTCGAGCGCCTCGCGATCGCCGGCAGCGCGATCATCGTCGCGCTGCTGCTGGTCGCGTTCGGCTCGCTGCGCTCGCTCGCGATCGCGGTGCTGCCGGTGGCGACCGGCGTGCTCGCCGGCATCGCCGCGGTCAGCATCGGCTTCGGCCAGGTCCATGGCATCACGCTCGGCTTCGGCACCACGTTGATCGGCGAAGCGGTCGACTACGCGATCTACTACCTGATCCAGGCGCGGTCGGGCCACCGCGCCGATCAGTCGCCAGCTGGGAACGGCGTTCAAGGCACGAGCGACGACACAACGCCCGGCTCCGGCGCGCGCCGATGGCTGGCGTTCAGCTGGCCGACCGTGCGGCTCGGCCTGCTGACCTCGCTGTGCGGTTTCGGCGCACTGGTCTTCTCGGGCTTTCCGGGGCTGGCCCAGCTCGGCGTGTTCTCGATCGCCGGCCTCGTCGCCGCCGCGTTCGGCACGCGCTACGTGTTTCCGATCCTGTCGCCGGACGGGGCGCCAGGACTCGGCCTGCGGCGCCAGCTCGGCCGCGCCGCCGAACTGGCGTCGCGCGGGCTGCCGCTGCTGCGCTGGCCGCTGCGGATCGTCGCACTGGCCGCGATCGTCGCGATCGCATTCCTGCCGTCGGCGTGGCGCGGCGACCTCCAGGCACTCAGCCCGGTCGGCGCCGCGGCGTTGAAGCTCGATGCCGACCTGCGTGCCGACGTCGGCGCGTCCGACGCCGGGACCTTGGTCGCACTCGCAGCACCCGACGAGGCGCGCGCGCTCGCGTTTGCCGAGCAGGCCGGCGTGCGCCTCGACAAGCTGGTCGCAGCCGGCGCGCTCGCCGGCTACGAGTCGCCGGCGCGCCTGCTGCCGAGTCCGGCGACCCAGGCCGCACGCCGTGCCGCACTGCCCGACGAAGCGACCCTGGCGACGCGCCTCGCCACCGCCACCGCAGACGGCCCGATCGCCGCGGCGCGGCTCGGCGCCTTCATCGCCGACGTGCAGACGGCGCGCGGCCAGGCCGACGTCGACCGCACCGCGCTCGCCGACACGCCGCTGCGGCAAGCCCTCGACGCACTGCTGGTGCCCGGCGCCGACGGCAAGCCGTGGCGCGTGTTCGTGAACCTGCAGCCCGGAACGCAGCCCATCGATGCGGCCGCGATTCGCAGCGCGCTCGCCGACCTGCCGGATGCGCGCGTGGTCCACATCAAGCGCGAGCTCGATGCGATCTACGACCGCTACCTGCACGAGGCGCTGCTGCAGACGATCGCCGGGGCAGTCGCGGTCTGTGCGCTGCTCGCGCTGCACTTGCGCTCGGCGCGCCGCCTGCTGCAGGTGGCCGAGCCGATCGGTGCCGCGGTCGTCGTCGTGCTGGGCGCTCTCACCGTCGGCGGCGCGGCCCTCGGCATCCTTCACCTCGTCGGCCTGCTGCTGGTGGTCGCGATCGGCTCGAACTACGCGCTGTTCTTCGACCACCTGCGCGAGACCGGCCGCGTCGACGAGGACACCCTCGCCTCGCTCGCGCTTGCCAACCTGACGACGGTCGGCTCGTTCGGCTTGCTGGCCGCCTCGGGCATTCCGGCGCTGCAGGCGATCGGCATCGTGGTGGCGCCAGGTGCCTTGCTGTCGCTGATGCTCTCGGCCGCATTCATCCCTACTGCGCGGCCGCCGAACGTGCATGGGAAAATGACGCCGACCCACCCCGCTCCGTGATGTCGATGCACGCCGAACTCTCCGCAACCCCCGGCACCACGACCCGGTGGCAGCCGCCGCTGCTCGTCAAGGCGAGCGTGGCCTGGCACGTCGGCGCCGGTGTTGCCGCGGCGGCTCTGCCGATCGAGTGGCCGTGGGCCGCCGGCGCGGTCGTGCTGAACCATGCACTGCTGACGGCAACCGGGCTCTGGCCGCGCTCGACCTGGCTCGGGTCGAACTGGGTCCGGCTGCCGGCGGCGGCGGTCGCGCGGCGCGAGGTCGCGATCACGATCGACGACGGCCCCGACCCGGAGGTCACGCCGGCGGTGCTCGATCTGCTCGACGCCCATGCCACGCGCGCGACCTTCTTCTGCATCGCCGAGCAGGCGAGCGCTCAGCCGGCCCTGTGCCGCGAGATCATGCGACGCGGTCACAGCGTGCAGAACCACAGCCAGCGCCATTCGCACCGCTTCTCGATGCTCGGCCTGCGCGGCCTTGCCGACGAGATCGGCCGAGCTCAGCAGACACTGGCCGACATCACCGGCCAGCGGCCGTCGTTCTTCCGTGCGCCGGCCGGCCTGCGCAGCCCGTTGCTCGCGCCGGTCCTGCACCGCCTCGACCTGCAGCTCGTCAGCTGGACGCGGCGCGGCTACGACACCTTGCGGCGCGAACCCGACCGGGTGCTCGAGCGCCTGACCGATGGCCTCGCGGCCGGCGACATCCTGCTGCTGCACGACGGCAACGCCGCCCGCACGTCGGCCGGCCGAGCGGTCGTGCTCGACGTGCTGCCGCGCTTGCTGCAGCAGGTCGACGCGGCCGGACTTCGACCGGTCACGTTGGTGCGCGCAGCCGGCACCGAGGCCGCCGCCGCATGACGGCGGCGGTCGAGCCCACGGCAGCCTGGCGCGCGCTCGTCGAAGCCGCGAGCGCACCGTATCGTGCAGCCGACAAGTTCGCCTGGCATTTCGCGCGCGGCAAGCTCGGCGGCGACCCGGTGTTCCGCCACGTCCTCGAGCGCGGCCTGCTGAAGGCCGACTCGCGCATCCTCGACATCGGCTGCGGGCAGGGCCTGCTGGCGAGCCTGCTGCAGGCGTGCGGCGTCGCCGCGCGGGCGAAGCGCTGGCCGACCAGCTGGGCCGCGGCGCCGGCCGGCGTGCACGTCACCGGCATCGAGCTGATGCCGCACGACATCAAGCGCTGCGAGATCGCGCTCGGCGGCGCCGCCACCTTCGTCTGCGGCGACATGCGCACGGTCGAGTTTCCGCAAGTCGATGCGGTCGTGATCTTCGACGCGCTGCACTACATCGCGCCGGCCGATCAGGATGCGGTGCTGGCGCGCGTGCGCGGCGCGCTGAAGGCGGGCGGCCTGCTGCTGCTGCGGGTCGGCAACGCGAGCAAGAAGCGGCGCTTCGCGCTCGGCCAGTGGATCGACCGCGTCTCGATGGCGCTGCGCGGCGGCGGCTTCATCCCGCTCGCCGGGCGGCCGCCCGAGCAGTGGGCCGAGACCTTGCGGAAGCTCGGCTTCGACGTCGAGCTGGTGCCGATGAACGGGCGCCCGCCGTTCTCGAATTTCCTTCTCATCGGCCGCGTGCGCGCCGACACGCCGGCATGACGCCGCTCGCGATCTCGGCCTACACGCTGACGACCGCGCTCGGCGCCGGCCGCGAGGCGACGCTCGACGCGCTGCGGGCCGAGCGCTCGGGGCTCGCGCCGAAGCACTTCCTCGATGTCGAGTTGCCGACCTGGATCGGCGAGGTCGACGGCCTCGCAAGCGCGGCCCTGCCGGCCGATTTGGCCGACTTCGACTGCCGCAACAACCGGCTGGCCTGGCTCGGGGTCCAGCAGGATGGCTTCGGCGATGCGGTGCTGGCGGCGCGCGAGCGCTGGGGCGCGCACCGCGTCGCGGTGCTGCTCGGCACCAGCACCGCGGGTCTGCTCGAAACCGAGCTCGGCTATCGCCGGCGCGGACCGGCCGGTGAGCTGCCCGAGGACGTGCGCTACCGCGATCGCCAGAACACCTACTCGGTCGGTGCGTTCGTGACCCACGCGTTCGACTTGCGCGGGCCGAGCTGGGTCGTCTCGACCGCCTGCTCATCGAGCGCCAAGGTGTACGCGAGCGCGGCGCGCCTGATCGCGGCCGGTCTCGTCGATGCGGCGATCGTCGGCGGCGTCGACAGCCTCTGCCTGACGACCTTGTACGGCTTCAATTCGCTCGAGCTGCTGTCGTCCGAGATCTGCCGGCCGTGGGACGCGCAGCGGCGCGGCCTGTCGATCGGCGAGGCGGCCGCGTTCGCGCTGCTCGAGCGCGACGTCGCAGCGCCAGAAGGCTGGCTGCTCGGCGTCGGCGAGAGCAACGACGGCTATCACATGAGCACGCCGCACCCCGAAGGCGCCGGCGCGATCGCGGCGATGCGCGCGGCGCTGGCCGATGCGAAGCTGGCGCCGGCCGAGATCGGCTACGTCAACCTGCACGGCACTGCGACGCCGAGCAATGACGCGTCCGAGGACCGCGCGGTCGGCGCGGTGTTCGGCAGCGCGACGCCGTGCAGCTCGACCAAGGGCGCGACCGGCCACACGCTCGGCGCGGCCGGCGGGGTCGAGGCGGCGATCTGCCTGCTGGCGCTGCGCGAAGGGTTGCTGCCGGCGGGGCTCAACGTGCAGCAGCCCGATCCGGCGCTGACGTTGAATTACCTGCACCACAACGTGCAGGCGCCGCTGCGTGCGGTGCTCAGCAACTCGTTCGGCTTCGGCGGGACCAACGCCAGCCTGATCCTCGGGAAGGCGGCATGAGACCGGGCCTCGCCTCGACGGTCGCTCGCATCGCAATGCGCAACGCGAGCGCCACCCGATGAGCGTCGTGCAACCCCTGCCGACGCTCGAAGTCGCGATCCGCGGCATC